>CAYOXR010000244.1:0-4835 GCA_964407955.1 uncultured bacterium
CTCCTTCGCATCTCTCAGTGCCGCGCGGATCTCCTCCACGGACTTCTTCGTGAACAGCTTGACGCGGCCGAGCGCTGCCGAGGAGTCGAACACGGTGACGAGCAGTGCCTTGTCGCCGAGTTCCTCGAGGTATGTGCCGACCTCCGAACCCTGCTGAACCGTCTCCTTGAAGCCCGGCTCTCCGAACAGGTTGGCGATCGCCGTGTTGGCCGAGTAGTTCGACGCGATCAGCGTCGCCAGCGAGTCGAGCGAGGGCGGCTTGGGCGCCCATAGCGCCCGTCGATGCATCAGCACGAATCCCTTCCGGTCGATGATCATCGCGTAGCGCGCGTGACTCTTGGTCAGCAGCTCCGCGAGGATCGCGTCGACCTTGTCGTGCGTCTCGCCGTAGAGGTCGAGGGACGGCTCGAGCATGGCCCATACTCTAGCAAGGGGTGGCGACTCCCCAACGTCGAAGAAGCCACTTTCGCCGACCACCGGCCGTCTGGCGCGCTGTCCCTAGGTCTCGCGCGCGCGAGGAAGCCGGCGACGCTTGCGAACGCCGAGCAGGAGGACGCATGTCGACAGTTCGTGGTCACCCTGACAGCCGCCTGCCCGCCGCCACGCGTCCGGGCGCCGTGACGCTGGCGGTGGCGGACGCCGCGAGCCAGGAAGCCTTCTACCGTGACGTGCTGGGCCTCGAGGTTCTGGTTCGGGATACCGAGGTCATCGAGCTCGGCACGGGCACGGGGCCGCTGGTCCGCCTGCTGCCGGGGGCGCAAGGGCAGCGCGGTCCAGGCTCGCCGGGCCTGTACCACCTGGCCGTCTTGCTGCCCGATCGCGCGGCGCTGGGCGCCTGGCTGGCCCACGCGTTCGCGCTGGGCACGCCGCTGCAGGGCGCCGCCGATCACGAGGTCAGCGAGGCGATCTATCTGGCCGACCCCGAGGGCAACGGGGTGGAGGTGTACCGCGACCGCCCGCGCCACGCCTGGCGCGTCGCCGCCGGCCGCGTGCACATGGTCACCGAGCCGCTCGACGCTCGCGCGCTGGTCGACGCGGCCACCGGCCCGTGGGCCGGGGCCCCGGCGGCAACCACCATCGGTCACATCCACCTGCAGGTCTCCGACCTGGATCGGTCCCGTACCTTCTACGCCGACGCGCTCGGCCTTCGAGTCACCTCCGACGCCTTCCGCGGCGCATGCTTCCTCGCCGCCGGCGACTACCACCACCACCTCGGCCTTAACACCTGGGCGGTGCGACCCGGCCCGGCCGGCCAAGCCGCCGGAGCGGGTCTCGTCGAGTTCGAGCTCGTCCTGTCCACGGCACACGACGTGGCGCGCACGGTGGCGCGCTTGAAGGGCGCGGGCGTTGCCGTCCGAACCGAGGGACCGGCGCCGCTGGTCGCCGATCCAGACGGCATCGGCTTGCGCTTGCGGTCGGCGGGTGAGGGGCGCTAGGCGGGCGGCGCCAGGGAAAGCGCACGGCGGGCGGGCGCGCGCCGCTCGCGCCTTGCTGGCCGGCGACGGCGTCGGCTATACTCGTGCCTCGGGCGCGCGGCGCTCAGAGCACGCTTGCCCGAGGAGCACGTCGAGGCGATGTAGCTCAGCCGGTTAGAGCGCACGACTCATAATCGTGAGGTCCGGGGTTCGAGCCCCCGCATCGCTACCATACGTTGTCAGGGACGCGCTTTCTTCGGTTGAGGGTGCGTCCCAATCGTGTGGTGTAGGGGCCTCAGCTTTCTTGGTCTTCGTGCGATCGGCCCGGTCACCGGCGAACGTGTGTCACGAGGCCGCCAGGGGCGCTCAGAGACGTCCTGGAGGACCATGACTGCGAGGACGACCCCTCCGCCGCAACCCCGTCCTACCAGGCGCACCCCGGCCATCACGCCAAGAACACCGGAGCCCCGGCGCTCCTTGAGGATTGCTCGGCGCAAGGCGTTGGCTCCCGGCTCGTCGAGCACGGGGCCGAGGTGCGACGCCGTCAAGATGGTCTTACGGACGTGGTCATTCTGCCGGTGGCGGTCCTGCAGGCGTCCCAACTGGGTCGTCCGTGGGAGACGTCAACCGTGCGGCAACCGGGAAGCCGGTCGGAACGGTCCAGGAAAGGCTGGCCAGTGAGCAACGCGGGCTCTCGCCCGGGTATCGGCCGCGCCCATGCGCCGGTTGGCGCCGGCCTTCACTCGCCCTCCAGGTTGCGGGAGACGAACGGCAGAACGATGGACGTGAAGCGGGCCGTGACCCTGTTGACGTGGTTGCCCTGGTACTCGTCGAAGACGTGCGGGATGCCGGCTTGCGTGAGAGCCGCGTCGTAGGCGCGGGCGCCTCGCACCACATCCGGGTCGTCATTCAACCCCATGTCGATGGCAACGCCGCGGTACAGAAGGAGGTTGATGCCGTAGTCGTGCACCATGCCAAGCGGCGTGTGGGCCAGCCAGCGGGCCCAGACCGACTGGATTCGCCGAGGTGGCCTACTGGGGGGCTTGAAGATGCTGGCATGGTCGTCCTTGTAGGGGAGGTCGACGTAGTACGGGGGGTTGTTGGGGTCGGGAGAGAACGCCGCCGCCATGGCGAGCTCCGTGGTCTCCCCGAGCCAGGCATTGGTGTTCCCGAGCTTGAGGTAGCCCAAGGTCAGGTCGAACGCGGCGGGGGAGAGATACTCGCTGTCCTGCACCTGAACGAAGCCTGCGTAGTACGGGCTCATGGCGTACACGACGCCATAGGTCTCAGGATGCTTCATGGCCAGAACGAGCGCTCCGTACCCTCCCATCGCGTGTCCGACGATGGCGCGACTGTCGGCACGTGCCAGGGTCCGGTAGTGTGAATCGACGTAACTGACGAGCTCGTGCACGATGAAGTCTTCCCAGTTTCCGGAGACCGAGGAGTTCGTGTAGAAGCTGCCGCCGTACTTGTTGTAGGCGTCAGGCATCACCAGGATCATGGGTTGGATGCGTCCGCTGGCGATGAGCCTGTCGGCAATGGAAGGAGCGTCGAGGCCGGGAACGTACCCCCGACCAAGCCACATGCTGTTGTTGGCGGTGAGGCCGTGAAGCAGGTACAGCACCGGATACCGTGTGTGAGAGCCGTTGTCGTAGCCAGGCGGCAGGTAGATGCTGACCGCCCGGTCCGGCGAGTCGCCGAGGAGATTGCCCTCCAGAGCGCGGCTGTGCACGGTCACCTGCTCCACACGCCCCTTCTGGGCGAGCGACGGCGCCCCGAGCGAAAGCGCGAGAAGTAGGACTCCTCCGAAGATGCATTGTGGCCTCATCCGACACCCCCCACCTAGGCAGGCGACGTCACGGAGGAAGCGCAAGGTCAGGGCGGTGGAAGGCAGCGCGGCAGACCGCCTAGGTCTGCAACACGCCGCAATGGCATACAGACTTGGGCCGGCATGCGCCCGTCCGCGCCCGCCTGCCTTTGGGTAACCGGAGCCTAGCAGCCCCGTCCACACCGTCACGCGGGCGCGACGCTCAACAACAACAACGTTCCGACAGGACATCCGCCCATCTGGTGGGCGGTGAGCAGCATGCACCTCGGCGTCCCTTGTGGACACGCGTCCGTCGCTAGTGCGGTCCTTGCGAGATGCGCTCTCGAGTGGAGCGTGTGCCTCCAGGCGCCGTCCTCGGGCGGCGCGCGCGTTGCGTTCGACACCTGTCACCGCCTGCCGAGGCCCGCGTGCTAGCCTGACGCCACGCCAACGCGGCCGACCAGGACCTCACGGCAAGGGCGTGAGGAGGGCAACGCAGTCCGGATGCGAGCCTAGGGCCCTTTGGCGATAGGAGGCCGGCATGAAGCCATCGAAGGCGATCGAAGCGGAAGTCCGCCGCTTGGAGACGGACTTCACGAACAGGGACACGTCATTCTTCGACCGCGTGTCACGTCAGGACGGCGTTCTGGGAATCGGCTCCGACCCGAGGGAGTGGCTGTCGGGTCACGCCAAGATCATCGAGGTCTTCGGAAACCAGATGAAGAACATGCCGCCCTTCGAGTTCTCCACCCACAAGGTGGCGGCCTTTGAAGAAGGCGACGTCGGTTGGGCTGCGATAGACGCCACCTGGTCGTTCCCATCCTTCCCGGAGATGGACCCTCTGTCGACGCGTATCACGCTCGTGTTCCACCGCGAAGCGACCGAGTGGAAGATCGTCCTGTTCCAGACCTCGTTCGCGTTCCCGGACGAGGACGTCTTCAAAGGCATGGCTGCCTGAGCCTTCAGCGCGTGCGCCGCGCCGCGTCGTCTGCTGCTCCAGCGCTGGATGACCAGCCGCCCTGCTCGACGATTCAGCGCACGACCGAGCCCGGGCAGTGGCGTCCCGACTGCGCTACGGGCGCCTTGGCGTCAAGGTGACGACGCACCATGGTGAGGTCCGGGAGGCGAGCCCCGGCATCGCTTCCCATAGTTGTCCGGGACGCACCTTCCGCGTAGGAACGTGCGTCCTTCGTGTTTCGTATACCGAGCTGTCTATCTTGTCACCTTGCGGGCAAGTGTGGGCGTGTCACCGTCGCCGGCGGCAGTCGGCAGCCGACCCGCCTGGGTCAGGTGTCCGACAGCGCAACCAGCGAGCGGCGGCGAAGGTCGCCGACCGTGCCCTCCCAGCGGCAGCTTGGGCAGGACGCGAGGCTGGCTTCATCCCACATCGCGTCGCCCAGAAGCTCGTCCATCACCACCATCTCGTCGGCGGGGTCGTCGACGACGACAACGTCCACCTCGACCTCGATGGAGGTGCGGATACGGATGCTGGTGGCGCCGCAAACGGGGCAGAGCGGGCTGTGGTGATCGCGGTGGGGAAGTTCCGATGACGACGGGATCACGATGCCTAACGGTGTACCAGGACGCGTCTTACAGCATTCTTAATCCGCCGC
>CAYOXR010000245.1:0-9254 GCA_964407955.1 uncultured bacterium
CCTCCGGGACCTCCATCACGAGCTGCTCGTAGGCGGCGCCCGCCCCAGGCTTGGCCGTCGACCTGACCACGTAGACCGGGCCGGGCTTGACCTCCTCGAGCACGTTGTCGTAGTCCGCGTGGGTGCCGCCCTGCAGGTCGCTGATGTCCTCGTAGGAGAAGTCCGACCCGAAGAACGACTCCTGCTTCTGGCTGCCGGCGATGCGGCGCACGCGGTCCAGGGCGGGGAGGTAGACCAGCGACTGCGTCGAGCCGTCGGCCGCCTTGACCGACAGGAAGCCGGAGCCTTTGATGTCGGCCGGCGCCATGAACTTGACGAGCTCCTCGTCCCCCGCGCCGGCCGTCCAGATCTGCATCTCGCGGGTCAGGCTCTGGCCGGAGGCGGTGGCGATGGTCATCGTCATGGTCGAGATCATGGCCGCCGGCGCGGGCCTGGCGTCCATGGCCGCCACGACCTCGTCCCCGGTGGCGTACTCCTGGGCCAGCGCCGGTGACGAGGCCCCGACGAGGAGCATGGCGAGCAAGGCGATGCGTACGTGCCTAGACATGCGTGGACACCTCCCGACGCACGGCCCTGGGCGGCCGCGGGTTGCGCAGGAACACCAGACAGGCGGCCGGCAGCAGCGTCAGCGAGGTGATGCCGATGGCGGCCACGGTGAAGACCATGAGCGAGCCGAGCATGCGGATGGGGACGAAGTTGCTGATGAGCATCGCGGCGAAGCCGGCGCCGAGCGTGAGCGCGGTGAACGCGATCGACCGGCCCGAGGTCGTGAGGGTCCGCTCCATGGCGACCTCCGGCCCATGGCCACGCCGGCGCTCCTCCATGTAACGCACGGTGAGGTGGATGGCGTAGTCACCCACGCCGATGGCGAGCGCACCGAGCAGCATGGTGGCGAGGTCGAGCGGAATGCCGATGTAACCCAGCACGCCGTACTGCAGGGCGATGGTGAGGAGCAGCGCCAGGATCGTGACGAGCGCGGCGGGGAAGGAGCGGACGAGGCTGTCGATGAGGATCACCAGGGCGATCGCCACGGTCAGACTGACGGTGAAGTCGTGGAGCAGCGCGCGCTCGATGGCGAGCTGGAGGAGCGCCGAGCCCGTGTAACCGAGGGTCGCGTGCCCGCCGATCGTCTGCGCCGCCACGTGCTGGATGTCGTGATAGACCCCCTTCAGCTCCCGGGTGGTGTTGGAGGCGGCGGTGATCTCGATCAGCCCCTGGGTCCCGTCCAGCGATCGGAAGCGGGTCAGGTCGGCGACGTCGCCCGAGAGCTGGTACACGAGCAGCTCCTGCGCCACCGCCTGGCGCGTCGCCGGCAGGGCCCGCGCGCCGGTCAGCGTCTCGTTGACGGTTTCCAACACGTTGGCGATGGACGCACTGGAGGCGATGCCGGGCAGCGCGTCGACACCCTGCTGGAAGGCCAGCATGGCGCGGAGCAGGGTGGGGTCGTCGAGGTCGCCCCGCACCAGGACCTGGATCTGACTGGCGCCGCCGAACGTCTGCTCGACCACGCGATAGCTCTGGCGCACCAGCGAGTCCTTGCCGAAGTAGTCGAGCAACGCGGTGTTGGGCACGATGCGAGCGGCGCCCACGGCGGCCGCCACGGCCAATGCCGCCGCGACGGCCAGCACGGTCCAGCGGCGGCGCGCCACGAAGCGCGCCAGCCGGCGCAGGACCGCGCCGAGCACGGCCGGGGCCTCGGGATCGGGCAGGCGGGGCGGCGCGGGCAGCCGCCCGAGCAGCGCCGGCATGAGGAGCAGCGAGGCGAGCAGCGTGGCGAGCACGCCGCCCGCCGTGAACAACCCCAGGACGCGCACGGTGGGCATGGACGACAGCACGAAGGTGGCCATCGCGGCGGCGATGGCGATGCCCGAGATGAGCACGCCCAGGCCGGTCTCGCTCACCGCGAGGCGAACCGCCTCGCGGCGATCTCGGCCCTTCCCGAGTTCGAAGTAGAAGCGGCCGAGCAGGTGCAGCGAGAACGAGCTGCCGACGGCCAGGATGGCCACGGGCCCGATGATGTTGAGGGTGGTGAGCTTCCCGCCCAGCCATCCCATGGCTCCCATCGACCACGTCAGCCCGATGGCGACCGTGAGCAGCGGCAGCAGCGCCCCCTGGACGGTCCGGAAGTTCAGGAAGAGCATCGTTACGATCAGCAGTGCGGCCAGGCCCGCCAGCAGCGGCAGGTCATGGCGCACGGTGCTGCCCATCTCGACCTCGATGAGGGGGCTTCCGGCCAGGTGCGTCGGCCCCGACCAGTCGCTGTCCAGCACGTGCCGGACAGCCGTCAGCACCGTCTGAGGGTCGGCGTCGTCGTCGATCTCCATCACCACGGCCGCGGCGGTGCCGGCGGCATCGACCAATCGGCCGTGCCCGTAGAGGTCGGAGGTCGCCAGGAAGGAGCGGAGTCCCGCGATGTCCGTTGGCGTCAGGTGCTGCGCGTCGACCAGGTTCTCGATGCGCAGGAAGCCGCCGTCGTCTTCCATGCGCCTGGCGTTCGCCACGCTGGTGACGCGGCGGATGCCGTCGACCCGTTGCAGCGCGGCCGTCACGCGGCCGAGCTCGGTGAGCGCCTCGGGTGTGTAGATGTCGCCCTGCACGACCGCGACCAGCAGCTTGCCGGCGCCGAAGCTCGACGCCACCTGGTGCTGGAGCGTCGTGACGGGCGAGTCGTCGGGGACCATCGTGTCGATCGAGTTGTCGAGCCCCAGGCGCAGCAGCCCTGCGCCCAGCGCGAGCGTCACCAGCACGAAGCCCGACACCGCCAGGCGGCTGTGAGCGAGAGCGAGGTTCGCGATCCGTCTCAACGGATCTCCCGGTCCGGCATCCCTCAGGGTGTGTCGAGTCGGGCGGCGACCGCTACGTGGGCGCCGCCGGCGTCAGCCTCCGGCGCCGCCGAGGAGCGGGGACAGCGCGGCGTTCAGGTTGCTGGCGAGCCGGCGACAATCGTCGCCGCCCATCTCGCTTACGAAACCCAGGTAGCTCTGGGTGTGCTGCGACATCTCATCGAGCCAGGCGGCGTCGCCGTCGGCGCGGCCCGCGAGCGCGCCGACCGCGAAGCCCGCCAAGAGCAGCAGGTTCTCACGGGTGGCCGCCTCCGCCGTAAGCAACAGCGGCTCCAGGTACTCGCGCATGTGCTGCCAGCGCCCGGCCCGCCACACGCGGAGCGTCAGGACCGTGGCGACCTCCGTGCAGTAGCGCAGGACCGGCGACTCGTCCTGGGGGACGCGAGCCAGCACCTCCCGCGCCAGCTCGACGTCGGGGAAGCGCCCGCTGCGTACGCGCTCGAGCAGCACGCGCTTGACGCCCTCGAGGTCGCCCGGCGGCGCCTCGGCGCTGAGGTCCGCCATGAGGTGGTGCGCCTTGTCGGTCGGGGCGAAGACGATGATCGAGCGGCCGGACTGACGCTTGCCGTCCTCGGGGGCGGCATCGGAGAGGTGGTACTCGGAACGCGCATAGCCGCGCTCTTCCAGCAGGCGCAGCATGTCGTAGGCCGTGAACGGGCTCACGCCCAGGCGCTCGGCCAGCTCGGGGTAGTGGATCGGGCGATCGTGCTCGCCGTAGAGGTCGACCAGGTTGCGGATGAACGTCTCTTGGCGTCTCGTGAGCTCCATGCTTCCGCCCGGTAAAAAAATCCCAAAAAACCAAACTTCCCAATAAATGCTAGCGCCTGCGCCGGGCCCGCGTCAGGGACGCCTGTCCCATCACGCCGAGTCGCGCCGGCGGCGCGCTCTGAGCCGCCGCGGCACCCGGTCACGTTCGTGGCATGCACGACGCACGGGTGCGGTACCGTTTCGGCGTGCGGCCCGACCTCAGCTGGACGCCCCCGAAGGCGGGGCCACTGCGATGAGCTTCTCACGCGCGAACGCCATGCGCGAGGTGGTCATCGTCAGCGCCGTGCGCACGCCGATCGGGCGCATTCGCGGTGCGCTGGCCGGGGTCCGGCCCGACGACCTGGCCGCCCTCGTCGTGAAGGAAGCGCTGACGCGCGCGGGTGTTGCGGGCGAGCAGGTCGAGGAGGTCTACCTGGGCTGCGCCAACCAGGCCGGCGAGGACAACCGCAACGTGGCGCGCATGGCGGTGCTGCTGGCCGGGCTCCCGGCCACGGTGGCCGGGGTAACGGTGAACCGCCTGTGCGCCAGCGGCCTCAACGCCGTGAATCAAGCGGCGCGCGCCATCGCCGTGGGCGAGGGCGACGTGTTCGTGGCCGGCGGCGTCGAGAGCATGACGCGCGCGCCCTACTCGCTCCCCAAGAACGCGCGCGCCTTCGGGCCCTCGGGCAACGTCATCGCCTGGGACACCACGCTCGGGTGGCGTTACCCCAACCCGGCGCTGCGGGCGCGCTACCCGCTCGAGGCCATGGGCGAGACCGCGGAGAACGTCTACTTGCGGAGCCGGGACGGCTCGTTGCGCGGTGGCGAGATCACCCGTGAGGCGCAGGACCGCTTCGCCCTGCAGAGCCACGCGCGCGCCGTGGACGCCATGAACGCCGGCCGTTTCGTCGACGAGATCGTTCCGGTCACCGTTCCGGGGCAGGGTTCGGATGCCGTCACGGTCGACGTGGACGAGCACCCGCGCTGCCGGCGGATCGGCGAGCGCTTCGAGCTGACCACCGACCTGGAGGCGCTGGGCAGGCTCCCACCCGCGTTTCGCGAGGGCGGCACAGTGACGGCCGGCAATGCCAGCGGGCTGAACGACGGGGCCGCGGCGCTGGTGTTGATGTCGGCCGAGCGCGCCGCCGAGCTGAAGGTGGTACCGCTGGCCCGCTGGATCGCCTCCGGCGCCGCCGGCATCGACCCGCGCGTGATGGGCCTGGGGCCGATCGGCGCTACGCGCAAGGCGCTCGAGCGCGCCGGGCTCGGCCTGGAGGACATCGACCTGGTCGAGCTCAACGAGGCGTTCGCGGTTCAGGCCATCGCGGTGATGCGCGAGCTCGCTCTGAGCCAGGCGACCACCAACGTCAACGGCGGCGCCATCGCGCTCGGCCATCCGCTGGGCTGCTCGGGCGCGCGCATCCTGACGACATTGCTGCACGAGATGCGGCGCCGTGCCGCCGGCGGCGAGCTCGTCCGCTACGGCCTGGCCACGCTGTGTGTGGGTGTTGGTCAGGGCGAGGCAACCGTCGTCGAGCTGCTGTAGGCCGAGCTTCAGCGACCGGTCGCGGCGCGTCGCGACAGCGTCGGCGCATGAGGCGGCGCATGAGGCGGCGGCGAGCCCGTGGCGGTCAGGGGCGGCAGGGGTCGCGAGCCGCCACGGCCGGCCCCTGCTTCGGGCGTGGCAACGTGTGGCAGCGCGTGACGTGGTCTTGCGCGGCACGACCCGCGCGTCGCCTGAGTGCGCTCGAGCGCGCGGCGTCCGTCAGGCGCCCTTGCCCCGCGGCGAGGCGCGCTTGCCGCCTCGAGGGTCGCCTTTGTGGGCTGCGAGGAGCGCGTCGCGCCGTTCTCGGGGCAACGGCTTCGAGGCCTCGCGCAGCGTCAGACCCGAGGCGCGGCCCGCGCGGGGTCGCAGCCAGTCGTACACCGCCTGCGGCTGCCGCTTGGCATACTCCCGTAGGCTCCAGCCGATGGCCTTGCGGATGAAGAACTCCCTGTCATCCAGCATGGGATCGGCCAGTGCGGTGAAGCGCGCGAAGGCGGCGGCGTCACCGGCGCGCAGCCGCCGAAGCAGGCTCAGCAGCGCGCTTCGCCGGATCCAGATGTCGCTGTCGCGGGCCCAGCGCTTCAGGAGGGCTGGCGCGGCCCGCGGCCGCCGTGCCAGCACGTTCCCCACGACGTCCACTGCCAGGCCGTCGACCAGCGCCCAAGTGTGGGAGCGACGCAGCAGCGGTTCCAGCCAGCTCAGGTCGGCCACGTCGAGGGATCCGGCGCAGGCGGTCAAGAGCTCGGCGGCAGCGAAGCGCAGATCGAACACGCCCACGTCCCACAGCGCCTCTGCCAGCGCCCGCAGCTCGGCCGGGGCCGGCTCGCCGCCGGTGCCCTCGCGGCGCTTCTCCAGGAAAGCGAGCGTCACCCGCCGGATGGCCGGCACGCTGGCGCCGTAGTGCACCAGCTCGCTCTTGAGGTAACGCCGCTCCTGTTCTGCGCGTTCCTGGGAGCCCGCAGCGCGTAGCTCCGCGTCGAGCTCGTCGACCTCCGCGTTCAGCGCGCGCCGAGAGAGCAGCGCGGCCGCGTGCGCATCGTCCACGCCCCATCCTACGGCAGCCACCGGCGGGTCGAATGCCCCGCTTCGCGCCGCCGGACGCGCCGCGTCGCATGCGACGCGGCGGTTGCACCGGCGTAGCCGCGCGGGGCGGGGAAAGCCTGTACGGGCGGGCGTGGCACGGGCGCCCGGGGAAGGCTCGGGCCCAAGTCCCGGCGCGGGCCCGGGCCGGAACCCGCTAGTCGAACTGCGGTCGTCCGGCCAGCTCGGCCGAGCCGTAGAGCCGCTCGCGGGCACGGGTGAGCGCCGTGCTCGAGAGCTGCTGCCAGTCCGTCCGCTCCCGCTGCAAGCGGGCGAGCTCCATGCCGATGCTGGTCTGCGTCTCCTGGGCGCGGAGGCGGTAATGACGGCTGTAGGCGAAGTGCTGCGCGGCCTTCAGCTCGTCGCCGTACGACAGCGCGTCTTCGCCCACGCGCGTCTCGACCAGCGCACAGTCGTGAAGCGTGGACGCCTCGGTGTACAGCGCGACAAGACGTGCGTGCGCGTCGGTGACTCGCCCCCGCGGGTGGACCGGGCCGGTGTGCCGAGGCGACGTCGGGCCGGGACGCCAGGTCTGGATGAGCTTGCCGAGGCACGACCGGAACGAGGCGAGCCAGCCGGTGGACGCCGCGTTCGCGGCGCTTGGCAGAGGGCTCGGGTTGCGGCGTGTGGTCTCGAGATGCTTCATGCGCACCTCCGGAATTCGCTGGGAGTTGCCGGCGGGCCGGCGGCAGCCGCGCCGCGGGGATCGAGGCGCGGGCCGCCTGATGGTGCGGCGTTGCCCGTCGGTGACGAACCGGGGCGGTCGGCCCCGGCGTCTTGTGGGAGCATAGACAGCCCTTCCATGAGCGTCAACCCAGGGTCGTGAACGCTGCCTTCATCTTCTGACGGTTCTGGCGCTCGGGTCGCGGCGGGACGCGTGCATGACCGCCGGCGCTCCGGGCTGCGCACGCCGCAGCGTGGGTCACGCCGGCTCGAGCCGCGCGGTACCGTGGCGGCAGAGGGCCCGACGCCCGGTCGGCGGCGGGCGCCCCGGCACTGGAGGAGCGCTTGAGCAGGGCGATCGACGCGCGAGCCGGACCCGACCAGCCGCCCACGGTGGTGCTCGTGCCGGAGGTGGGCGGGACGGACCTCGGGCCGGTCGCCGGGGCAGTGGTGCTCACACCCAACCCACGCGCGGCGGCCGCGGCCGGGGTCAGGCCACGCTCGCTCGAGAGCGAGGCGCGGGCGCGGCTGCGGGCCATCGGACTGCAGCCGGCGTCGGTGCTGGCGCAGTGGCGCGCGTTTCGGCGGGCCGTCGACGACACGCTGGGCGGCGACGACATCGACGGCAGCGCTCGGGCGCTGGCGTCCACCGTGCGTGAGGTGCTGCGGGCGGGTCTGAACGAGGGGGCGGGCGGGGCCGGCGCGCCACGCATCGGCGCGGGCGCCGACGCGGTGCCGGCCGGACGCTTGGAGCGCGTTCTCGCGCTCGCCCGCGGCTACCGCGAGCGGTTGCGTGCCCGCGGCCTCGTCGACCCGGCGGAGGTGCTGTGGCTGGCGGCAGTTTCGGGCACTGCCGGCGCGGCCGCTGCCGAGGGCGCCGATGGTGTCGCGGCTGGGGCGCCGCAGCGGCGCCTGCGCGTCCTCGGCTACCCGCGCATCGGGCCGGCGGAGGTGGCGTTCCTGGCGGCGGTCGCGGCGCCGGGCAGCGAGCTGGTGCTGCCCTGTGGTGGTGACGCGGTATTCGACGACAACCGGCGCGTGGCCGGGGCGCTGGCGGAGCGGGGCTGGCGGCTGGTCGAGACGTCATCTGAGCCCGCGCCGGAGCGTGCGGCGTCGCCGCGCTCGGCGTCGTCAGCCAGCCTGACGGCGGCGCTGCCTTCGTCCGGCGTCGACTGCCGGGGCTTGCGCTTCCCCTCCCGCGACGCCGAGGTGCGCTACGTCCTCACCGAGGTCAAGCGCCTGCTGGCGGCCGGGGCCATCCCGGCGAGCATTGGCCTGGTGGCGCGCGACGACGCGGCGTACGGGCCCCTGGTGCGCGACGTGGCGTGGGAGTACGAGCTGCCCGTGGCGACGTCCTACAGCGTGCCGCTTCGCGACACGCGCGTCGGGGCCTGGACGGCGGAGCTGCTCGAGGCGGTGCGCCGAGGCTTGCCCTTCGAGGCCAGCGTGCGCCTGCTGGCGCACCCGCTCAGCGGCGGTCTGGCGCCCGCTGCCTGGGACCGGGCCCGGCTCACGCACCCGCAGGGCGTCGACGTGTGGCGGGCGCTCGATGCCCGCATCGAGGCGCTCGACTGGCCGGAGCGCGCCCCGCGGGGCCGGCTGCTGGCGCACCTCCGCGCGTCCTGGGCGGCGTTCGGCCTGAGCGCGCCAGCGCGCCCCGGTCAGAGCCCGCCCGCCGGGCCGGACGCCGGGCCGGACGCCGGCGCGGCCGCGGGCGGCCGGCGCGCCGGTGGCGCGTTTGCCTCGGACGCGCCTTCGCTTCCCGCCGACACGCTCCCGCCGGAGGATGCGCTCGCCTTCCAGCGGCTGGCCGCCGCCGCCGTCGGGCTGGGCCTTCCCGCCCGGCAGCCGTCCTCGCGGGGGGCCTTCCTGCACGATCTCGACGCGCTCCTCACGCTGGTGAGCGTGCCGGTCGGCCACGAGCCAGTGCTCGGCGTCCACGAAGACGACCCCGACAGCAACCGTGCCGTCCCTGGGCGGGTCGAGCTGCACACGCCGCTGGCGGTCTACGGCGCGCGGTACCGGCACGTGTTCGTGCTCGGCGCGGCCGAGGGCGTGCTACCCAAGCCCGTCGCCGACGATCCCGTCCTCGACTTCGCGGAGCGGCGGGACGCGGTGGCGCGCGGCCTGCCGCTGGAGGGTGCCGTCGAGGCCGCGCAGCGCGAAGCGCTGTCGTTCCGGGCGGTGCTGTGGACGCTCGACGGCGAGCCTCCCGGCGCCAGCCTCACGCTCAGCTACCCGGAAGACGTGGGCATCGCCAGTCCCTACTTCGCCGGGCTCGGGCTCGAGCCGAGCGCTCCCGCGCCCAAGGCGGCCGCGAGCGTCGAGGAGCTCAGGCGCCAGCGCATGCTTGCGGCGCCGGCCGCCGCCGGGGA
>CAYOXR010000246.1:0-11620 GCA_964407955.1 uncultured bacterium
GCCCATCAGCAGCCCGCCGATGGCCGGCTTGACGTGGTTGGGCACGGGCAGCGCTCGGAACCAGTCGCGCAGGCGGTAGAACACCCAGGGGATGAGGGTGGCGACGAGCCCCGCCACCACGCCGAGGATGGCGAACCAGCCGAGCTCACGCACGCCCGTGAAGTCGAGCGGGGCCGGCAGCGCGAACAGCGGCGTCCAGCCGGTGAAGCTGCCGATCACCGCGTAGGCGGTGGCGGCACCGATGAGCGTGAACACCAGCGCTCCGCCTTCGAACGCCATCTCGCGGTAGAGGATCTCGACCGCGAAGATGGCCGTCCCCAGCGGGCTCTTGAACACCGCCGAGAGGCCCGCCGCCATGCCCACCAGCACCAGGTAGCGGCGTTCCTCGGCGGGGAGTCGCAGGAGCGTGCCAGCCACCGAGCCGAAGCCCGCGGCGATCTGGGCGGTCGGGCCTTCACGTCCGGCGGCGCCGCCCGAGCCGATGGTGATGGCGCTGGCGATGGTCTTGATGACCGGCACGCGGGCCCGCACGAAGCCGTCGAGGCGGTGATAGGCCTTGACGGCGGCGTCGGTGCCGTGGCCTTCGGACTCGGGTGCCAGGGTGTAGACCAAGACCCCGACGATGAGCCCGCCGAGGGTGGTGGACACGGGGATGAGCCAGTTCAGGTAGTGCTGCGGCGGCGGGCCGGCCAAGGCGGCGGCCTGCGTGGTGCCCAGCAGCGGGTTGTGGGCCAGGCCGGCGATCAGGTAGTGCGACACCCACTCGATCATCCACTCGAACAGGCGTGCGCCGAGGGCCCCGACGATGCCCAGCAAAACGCTGAGCAGCACGAGTCTGGAGGTACGATCGAGTCGGAGCAGCCAGTTCACGGTGGGTCCCGGGCCGGGGCTGCCGGGCGGACCGGGCATGGCACCGGCGCCTGCGGTAGCGCCGCGGCGCCAGACCGAGATTCTACCCACATCCCCCCACACCCGCAACCGCCGCCGCTGCGTGGCATCATGGGGACGCCGGTCCGGTCCGGAAGGTCGCGGGCGGCCCGGCGTGAAAGGAGGTGGGCGATGAGCGCAGTGGAGCGCGGAGGACGCGCCGGCGGCGGCGCTGAGCTGCAGTTCGTGGTGCGGCCGGCACCCGAGGTGGCCATCAAGTCGCCCACCACGCGCAGCGCCTTCCGAAAGCGGTTGAAGACCAACCTCGGCGACGCCGTGAAGCGCTGGGGGTTGGACGGCCGCGTGCACTCGTCCTTCGGTCGGCTGATGGTCAGCGTCGACCCCGGCGAGGAGGATGCCGGCGCCGTGATCGAGCGTACGCGCGACGCGCTGGGGCACGTCTTCGGCGTGGGTTCGTTCTCGCATGCCGAGGCCCACTGCGCGGCCAACCTCGACGACATCGTGGCGACCGGCCAGGCGCTGTTCGCCGAGCGCGTGAAGGGGCGGCGCTACGCCGTGCGCTGCAAGCGCAGCGGCTCGCACACCTTCCGCTCCGTGGACGTCGAGCGCGCGCTCGGCGCCGCCATCAACGAGGGCGCCACCGTCGACCTCAGCCATCCGGAGGTGACCGTGTCCGTCGAGGTCAGTGGCGGCCGGGCGGTCTTCTTCAGCGAACGCGTGCCCGGCCCCGGCGGGCTGCCGCTGGGCACCGGCGGGCGCGCGCTGGGCCTGCTCTCCGGCGGCTACGACTCGGTGGTGGCGGCCTGGTACGTCATGAAGCGCGGCATCGAGGTCGACTTCCTGCACTGCCGCATGGGCGGCGGCGCGTCCGAGCGGCTCGCCCTGCAGGTCGCCAAGGTCCTCACCGACCAATGGGCGTGCGGCAGCCGGCCCGACTTCTACGCCGCCGACTTCGGGCCCGTGGTGGAGAACCTGGAGGCGTCGGCCAGGCCGTCCTACTGGCAGGTCGTGCTCAAGCGCCAGATGCTCCGCGCGGGCGACGCGCTCGCGGAGCGCATCGACCGCTACCTGCAGGAGCGCGAGCAGCGGGGACGCCGCCGCCCCGCCACGGTCGATGCGCTGGTGACGGGCGAGTCGCTGGCGCAGGTGTCGTCCCAGACGCTGAGCAACCTGCGCGCGATCGATGCCGTGGCGCAGCGCCCCGTCATCCGGCCGCTGGCCGGACTGGACAAGCTCGACATCATCCGCGCCGCCGAGCGCATCGGCACGGCCGCGCTGTCGGCGCAGGTGCGCGAGTTCTGCGCCATCACGCCGGGACACCCCGTGACCTCGTCGCGCCCGACCGAGGTCGAGGGCCAGGAGGCGGGGCTCGAGCCCGGCCTGGTGGCGGTGGTGGTGGCCGCGGCGGAGCGGCGCCCTTTGCGGGCGCTGACGCAGGCCGATCTGATGCTCCCCTACCTGTTCGTGGAGGCATTGCCCGAGGGCGCGATCGTGCTCGACTGCCGCGAGGAGGCGCGCTACCGCGCCTGGCATCCCGACGGTGCGCTGCACACCCCGCTGCCGGGGCTGCTGGGGCGCCTGCGCGAGCTCGACAAGGATCCGACCTACGTGCTGTTCTGCGAGGTCGGCACGAAGAGCGCACAGGCCGCCGAGGTCATGCAGCAGACCGGGTTCGAGGCGTACTCGTTCCGCGGCGGCGAGCGGGCGCTGCGCCGGCACCTGGACCGAACGGTGCGGGCCGGCTAGGCGGCCGGCGTGCCGCCGCGATCCGGCGGTGCCCACGACTTGAGGCGGCGCGCGGGCGGGCGCGGGCGGGCACAGCGTCGACGGCCCAGCGAGCTCCTGAAGTGCATCATGGTGGCATGGAGTCGGTCGACCTCGACACGGCCACCCTGGAGTGGCTGCTCGACCCCGCCAATCCCGCACTGCGCGCGAAGGTGCTCACGGACCTGCTGGACCGTTCCCCGGTCGATCCCGAAGTGCGCGAGGCGCAGCGCCGCATCCCCGAGCAGCCGTTCGTGCGGGCGACACTCGAGGGCTGGACGAGCGGGGCGGTCTGGGAGCGCAGCCCGTATCAGAAATACCGCGGCGCGACCTGGACGTTGGCCCACCTGTCCGAGATGGGGCTGCCGGCGGATCATCCGGTCGCCCGGCAAGGCGTTGACTACCTGCTCGAGCACGCCACTCGCGCCGGCCGCATTCGGCGTCGTGCGGTCGCGCCCCTGGCGGGCGCGCAGGCGGTGTACTGGTTCTACCCGATCGCCTGCCTGACCGCGCGCATGCTGAGCGTGCTGGCTCGCTTCGGCCTCCCCGACCACGCGGCGACGAGGGGCGCGCGGGCGACGGTGGTGCACCTCCATCTGCAAGGGCGGGGGTTCGACTGCATGGTGATGGACCGGTCGCTGCTGCCCGGCTGCGTCATGACGGTGCCCGAGGTGCTCAAGGCTCTCCTGAGCGTCCCGCCGGCGGAGCGCACCACGGCCGAGGACGCGGTGATCGCCGATGGCATCGAGGTGCTGAAGGAGGTGGAGCTCTACCGCTACGCGCCGGCGCAGAGCAAGGCATTCCAGGCCGCCAGCAAGGGGATGAAGGCGGACGAGGCGCGGGCGCTGAAGGCCGCATGGGCGGCCGAGGGGCGGCTCGCGGAGCGCACCGAGAAGGCCGGCTGGTTGCGGTTCAGCTTCCCGCACAGCTACAACAGCGACCTCCTCGAAGTGCTCGGGGTGCTGGCGCTGGCCGGCGTCGAGCGGGATCCGGTCGTCGAACGCGGCCTCGAGTTGCTGCTCGGGAAACGGACGCGGAACGGCCGCTGGAAGCAGGTCGGCGGTCTCAACGGCGCCATGTGGGCGGACCGCGGGGTGAAGGGCGAGGAGGACCCGTGGATCACCTATCGGGCGCTGGCCGTGCTCAAGGGATTCGGGGCGTTTCGGGGGTAGCCGGCCGCTCGGGGTTGGGCCCGGCAATGGTCCCGGCCCGTGTACGTTGCGCGCGCCACCGAACATATCCCACCAGGGTATTAGCCTTGAGCCTACATCCGCGCACCTGGGTCCGCGACCACCAACCGGGAGGTGGACGGAGATCGCGCGCAGCGCACGACCCGCGGCACGCGAAGGGAGAGGGATGGTCTTCAAGCACATCTACGACACGGATCTGGCCCAGGGCAGCTACCTGATCGGTTGCCCGGCCAGCGGCGAGGCCGTGGTGGTCGACCCGCGCCGGGACGTGCAGGTCTACCTCCAGGAGGCGGCGGCGCAGGGTCTGCGTGTGACGGCGGTGACCGAGACGCACGTCCACGCCGACTACCTGTCCGGTGCGCGGGAGCTGGCCGCGGCCACCGGGGCCTCGCTCTACCTCTCGGGCGAGGGCGCGCCGCGGCGTGCCGGCGACGACGACTGGCGCTACGCCTTCGACCATGTCGCGCTGCGCCACGGCGACACCATCCGCGTCGGGAACGTCGAGTTCACCGCGCTCCACACGCCGGGCCACACCCCCGAGCACCTGTCCTTCCTGGTGGTCGACGGCGCCGTGACCGACACGGCCGGCTACCTGCTCAGTGGCGACTTCGTGTTCGTCGGCGACGTCGGGCGGCCGGACCTGCTCGACGAGGCCGCCGGCGGCGTCGATACCCGCTTCGCCGGGGCCAGGCGGCTCTACGCCAGCTTGAAGAGCGTCTTCCTGGAGCTCCCGGACCACGTGCAGGTGTGGCCCGGTCACGGCGCCGGCAGCGCCTGCGGCAAGGCGCTCGGCGCGGTCGCGAGCACGACCGTGGGGTACGAGCGGCGCACCGCCTGGTGGCGCGACGCGCTCGAGCACGGCGACGTCGACGGCTTCGTGGCGTCCCTGCTCGAGGGGCAGCCAGATGCGCCGCGCTACTTCGGGCGCATGAAGCGGGTCAACCGCGAGGGGCCGCCGCTGCTCGGCGAGCGTCCGGCGTTGCGGCGCCTCGCGCCGGACGAGGTCCAGGCGCGGCTGGGCCGCGACCTGCTGCTGCTCGACACCCGTCCCGAGGAGGAGCAGCGGCTCGGCGCCGTGCCCGGCGCCCTTACGGTGCCGGGCGGCAAGCGCTTCGCCACCTACGCCGCTTGGGTGATCGACCCGGAGCGCGACCCGCGCGAGATCGCCGTGCTCGCCCCCGACGCGGTGGAGGCGCGGCGCTACCGCGACCGCCTGGCGACCGTGGGCATCGACCGCGTGACCGGCTACCTTCCCGCCTTGGACGGGCTGACCGTCGAGCCCTGGCCGCTGGTTGCGCCGGCCGCGCTGGACGAGCCCGCACACCGCGAGGGCATCACCCTGTTGGACGTCCGCACCGCCACCGAGCACCACGCGGGCCACATCCCCGGCGCCCGTCAGCTGCACGCCGGCCGCGTGGCCTGGAGCCTGGACAGCCTCAGGGCCGCGGGCCGCCTGGTCGTCCACTGCGAGACAGGCGTGCGCTCGGCGGTGGTCACGAGCCTGCTGCGGGCCGAGGGTTTCGACGTCTCGGAGCTCGACGGCAGCTACCTCGGCTGGCTCGAGCACCGCGGCGCCGCTGCGGCGGGCGCGGTCGCCGGTGAAGCGGACGCTGGTGAGGCGGCCGATGTCGTCAACGAGGAAGCGGGCTCGGCCGCCGGCCCACGTGCTGGCGAGGCGGCCGGCCCTGGCGCCGGCGAGGCGCCGTCACCCACTGCCCGGAGCGGCACCGGAGGCAAAGCGCATGTTCGATGAGATCTACCCCGACGACGTCAGCGCGTGGCTGGAGGAAGGCGCCCAGATCGTGGACGTGCGTGAGGTCTGGGAGTTCGGCGCCGGCCACGTTCCCGGCGCCGTGAACATCCCGCTCGACGAGCTGATCTCGCGCGTGGACGAACTCCGCGAGCCGCTGGTGCTGGTGTGCGCCACCGGCAACCGCTCCGGCATGGCCGCCCAGTACCTCACGACGCGGGCCGGCTTCGACAGGGTCGCCAACCTGGTGGGTGGCACCTACCTATGGGTGTCGCAAGGCAAGCCCACCGAGAAGCCCGGCGAGCACGCGGGACAGCCGGCCCAGGGTCGCCGCACCTGAGCGCCGCTACCGGGTCAATCCCCCAGACGCGTCACGCTCCCCGCCCCGGCGATCGACTGCCGGACGTGCGGGTCGCCGTGATAGCGCACCCGACCGTAGCCTGAGATCGACACGTCGAGCTCGTCGCTGACGGTGAGCTCGCTCTCGCCGTGGCCGCTGATGTGGACCTCGGCCCGCTTCAGCGCCAGCCCGGGCATCTCCACCTCGCCCGAGCCGGCGATGTCGAGACGCGCCTCCTCCACGTGCCCGCGCAGCTCGATCTCCCCGCGCCCGGCGATCTTGGTGCGCAGCGCGCGCGCCTCGAGGTCGTCGATGCGCACGTTGGCGCGGCCGCTGAGGGCCAGGGTCAGCTCGTCGGTGCGCAGCCGCTCGCAGCGCACGGTACCGCTGCCCGACACCGCCAGGCGCCGCAGCGTCTCCACCCCCACGTGGTAGGTCAGCGCCTTGCGCCCGAGCATGCGCAGCCCCTCGACCAGGCGGTCGAGCCAGTCCTGGCCGACCTCGAGCAGGAGCGCACCGCCGTCGACGCGCACGGTGAGCTTCTGGATCAGCTCGGGATCGCCCTCGACCGCGAGGCTCTCGCCCTGACCCTGGGTCACGTTGAGGTCGCCCACCCAGCGCAACTCCACGGCGTCGAAGCCGTGGACGTCGAATGTCTTGCGTTCCGCGTCCATCTCGACCCCTCCCGCTCCAGGCGCACGACAGCCCGGAGATGCCGTCATGGTAGGGGCCGCGGCCGCCGCCGGGGTCGGACATTTGACCGACGCGGCGGAGGCCCTCCCGGCACTAGAGTCGTGGGCGAGGAGGGTTCGCGATGACACCTGACATGCAAGGGGAGAGGCCCAGGCGCAGACCGAGAGGGGCCGGCCTGGCCATCCTGCTGATCATCATCGGCCTGCTGATCCTGCTCGGCAACTTCGGCTGGCTCGGCTGGGACACGCTCGTCCAGATCGCCTACCTGTGGCCGGTGCTGCTGATCGCGATCGGCGTCGACCTGCTCACGCGGCGCCGCTATCAGCTGGCGGTGTGGGGCGGTGCGATCGTGGTGGGCGCGCTGCTCGTCGTCTACAACGTCGGCGGCCCCGGCAGCGGCGTGATCTGGGGCACCCCGGCGGGCGAGCTGCACTCCGTCGCGCACTCGCTGTCCGGGGCGAGCGCCGCCGAGGTCAACATCTCCACCACCGTCGGCACGCTGCGCGTGAGCGACATGACGTCGGGCGGGGAGCTGATCCGCGGGACGGTGCATACCGGCCGCGGCGAGACGCTCACGGACAACCTCAACCGTCGCGGCGACGTCGCCGTGCTGGACTTGACCAGCGACCAGAGACGCGTGCCGAGCATCGGCGGGCGCGAGCGCCGCACGTGGGACCTGCAGCTCACCGATGCCGTGCCCATGGACCTTTCCATCAACACCGGCGTGGGTCAGGCCAACCTCGAGCTTCAGCGGCTCCACCTCAGCAGCCTGCAGATGGAGGCGGGCGTGGGTGAGGTGAACGCCACGCTGCCGGCCAGCGGCAACTATCAAGCGTCGTTCAAGGCGGGCGTCGGCGCCACCCACATCACCATCCCGTCCGGGATGGCGGCGCGGGTGACGGTGCAGTCGGGGCTCGGCGCGGTGCACGTCAACGGGGTGTTCGACCGCAGCGGCGACAGCTACGTGACGCCCGACTTCGCCACCGCCGGCAACCGCGTGGACCTGCGCGTCGAAGGCGGTCTCGGCGAGATCACGGTCAACCATTAGACCGGATGCCAGCGTCTGGATGGCGGCGGCCGCGACCGCTTCGTGTCGCGGCCGCCCTTCTTGGAGTCCGGACCGAATTGCGCCGCACCGGGCCGGTGTCTAGGGGTGGTAGGGCACCGCCTCCGGCGCGGCCTCGTGCACGTCCGAGCCCGCCAGCATGAAGCCGTGGACCTCGTCGCTGGCGGTGTCGTAGACCAGGAAGGTGGCCGGCCGGTCGGCATCGTCGAGCGGCGCGTAGCCGTGCAGCGTGCCGGGGTTGAGCCGCCAGCCGCCGGTGGCCGTGCGGCCGGTGAAGTAGCGGTGGTCGTGCCCGTAGACGATCACGTGGGCACGTTGCTCGTCCATCGCCGAGGCCAGCCCCGGGAAGTGGTTCATCGCCAGCTCGCGGTCCTCGAAGCGCGCCTGGTAGACCTCGCCGTGCAGCTCGACGTGCTCGAACGCCTGCGCGACCTGCGCCATGCGGAAGCGGTCGCCGTCATTGTTGCCGAACACCACGTGGATCCGGCCGTTGCGGTAGCCCTCGGCGAGGATGCGCACGACGAACGGCGAGCACAGGTCGCCCGCCACCAGCAGCGCGTCCACCTCGGCGAGCGCCGCCAGCGCGGCCCGCAGGTTCCAGACCTGGTCGTGGATGTCCGAGAGGATGCCCAGTCTCATGGCGCCTCCCTGCCCTTGCGGGGCTCAGAGCTTGTAGCCGATGTCGCGCAGCAGTCCCTTGCGCCAGGCCACGTCGTCATCCTTCTCCACGCCGAGCGGCGGCGCGCCGTCGATGACCCCCACGATGCCGCGCCCCTGCTCGCTCTCGGCCACGATCACCTGCGTGGGGTTGGCCGTCGCGCAGAAGATCCCGCACACCTCGGGCACCGCCTTCAGCGTGTTCAGCACGTTGATGGGGAAGAAGCCCTCAGCGAGGAAGAGGATGAAGCTGTGTCCCGCGCCGATGGCCTCGGCGTTGCGGGCGGCGAGCGCGGCCAGCGCCTCGTCGGTGCCCGTCACGCGCACGAGCCGCGCGCCGGAGGCCTCGCAGAAGGCCAGGCCGAAGCGGATGCCGGGGACCGCCGTGACCATCGCCTCGTGGATGTCCTCCACCGTCTTGATGAAGTGTGTCTGCCCGAGCACGAAGTTCAGTGCCTCGGGCTTGTCGATGGCTACCAGGGAAAGCTCCACGGCTGACTCCTTCCCGCGCCGTTGCCCGCGTCGGCCCCAGCCTACCCGACGCTCGCGCGGCCGTTACAGCCAGCCGCCGTTACAGCCAGCCGCGGTCCCGTGCGATGCGCGCCGCCTCCACGCGGTTCGAGGCACCCAGCTTGCTCATCGCCTCGGACAGGTAGTTGCGCACGGTGCCTTCGGACAGGCCCAGCTCGGAGGCGATCTCGGCGCCGGAGCCACCCTGGCCAGCCAGCCGCAGCACCTGACGCTCGCGCTCGGTCAAGGGGTCGGGCTCGCCCCACGCCTCGGCGGCCAGCGTCGGGTCGATGGCCCGGCCGCCGGCGTTGACGCGCCGCAGCGCGGCGGCCAGCTCGCGAGCGGGCGCGTCCTTGAGCAGGTAGCCGCTGGCGCCGGCGTCGAGCGCGCGCCGCAGGTAGCCGCTACGGGCGAAGGTCGTGAGGATGACCACCCTCACGGCCGGCGCGCGGGCGCGCACCTCCGCGGCGAGCTCCAGCCCGGTCATCCCTGGCATCTCGATGTCCGTGACCAGCACGTCGGGGTGCAGCTCCTCCACGGCGTTGAGCGCGGTCCGCCCGTCGGGCGTCTGAGCCACCACCTCGATGTCGCCCTCGAGCTCGAGCAGCGCCCCCAGCGCCCCCAGCACCATCGCCTGGTCCTCGGCCAGCACCACGCGGATCATGGCATGGCGAGGCGCTCGGTGGCCGCCGGCCGCGGCGTTCGTCGACCTGCCGTCATCGCCACTATCCTACGGGCTCCGGCACCGCGCCGCGCCCGGAGGGCCCGCCTCGGCAAGCTGCTCGGGGCGCG
The DNA here is from genome assembly GCA_964407955.1 of uncultured bacterium. Classification (GTDB taxonomy): domain Bacteria; phylum Deinococcota; class Deinococci; order Deinococcales; family Trueperaceae; genus JASBRS01. The sequence goes on from CAYOXR010000246.1 coordinate 9,651, forward strand.
GGCGACGGTCGACATCGCCGGGCCGGCGGCGGGCGGGGTCGCCATTGCCAGCGTGGTCGCGGGCGTCGCCGCGCCACGGCCGGGGTCGGCCGGGCTCAGCCGGTGTCAGCCGTAGGTGCGTCCCTCGTCGCGCCGGTAGGCGCGCACTGCGACGACCGCGAAGATGGCGGTGAACACCGCCAGCGCGATGAGGTGGTGAACGGCCGATCCCAACGGGCGGGCATGGATGGCGGCGAGCGCCAGCTGCGCGAAGTGGTAGGCGGGCAGGTAGGGCGCGATGTGCTGGATGAAGGCGGGCATCTGTTCGATCGGGATGTACAGCCCGGACGCGAACGCCATGGGCAGGTTGACGAGGTTCAGCACCGCCGCCGCGGAGTTCGGGCCGACGCCGTAGCCGAACATCAGCCCCATGACGGCGAAGGGGATGACGCCCGCCACCATCACCCCGAGAAGCTCCAGCCAGGAGCCGACGGGCACGTGCACGCCCTGTAGCACGAAAGCGGCGACGGTCAGGATCACCAGCACCAGCGCCGAGAACAGCATGGTCATCGCCGTCTTGGCGGCGAAGTAGGCGCTGACCGGCATCGGCGACACGCGCTTGAGCATCATCCAGCCCTGGCCACGCTCCGCCGCGACGCCCGAACCGAACGCGAACACGGCGGCGTTGATCACGCCGACGGCGGTGTAGCTGGCGAGCAGGTAGGTCGCCACCCGGATGCCCTGGGTGCTGAAGCGGCCGAAGGTGCTGCCGAAGATCACGTAGAACATCAGCGGGAACACCAGCGTGGACACGCTGTAAGCGCGCAGCCGCCACAGCTTCAGGAACTCGTACTTGGCCTCCAGCAGGTACAGGCGCGGCAGGTTGCGCCGCACGGGCGCGGCGGGGGCGGCGGGGGCGGCCGGTGTGGAGGTGCTCATGGTTCGCTCCGTCCCGTGAGCGCCAGGAAGGCGTCCTCCAGGCCGGCGCCGCCCACTTCCAGGTCGTGCAGCCCGGGGTCGCGCCGCAGCAGCTCGAGGACGACCGGCTCGGCGGCCTGCGCCAGGATCTCCAGCGCGGCGCCGCCCGCCTCGACCGACACCACGCCGGGCAGGTCGCGGATGAACGCGGGGTCGAGCGCCGTGACGCAGCGGATGCGCCGGCCGGCCGTTCGCGACTTGATCTGTGCCGGCGTCCCCTGCGCGATGATCGCGCCGTGGTCGATCACCACGATGCGGTCGGCCAGCGCGTCGGCCTCCTCCATGTAGTGGGTGGTGAGCACGACGGTGCGGCCCGAGCCGATGAAGGCGCGCACCTGCTCCCAGAAGCCGCGCCGGGCGGTCACGTCCATGCCGGTGGTGGGCTCGTCGAGGAAGAGCAGGTCGGGGTTGCCTACCAGCGCCAGCGCGAAGTGCAGCCGCTGCTTTTGACCGCCGGACAGCTTGCCGTAGGGGCGGTCGGCGACCTCGGTGAGACTGCCGAGCTCCAACGCGCGCGCTACCGGCAACGGCGCCGGGTAGTAGCTGGCGAACAGGTCGAGGTGCTCGCGCGGCGTCAGCGTGGCGGGCACGCCCGAGATCTGCAGCATGGCGCCGACGCGAACCTTCGCCGCGGTGCTCTCCGGGTCGCCGCCGAAGAGCGTGACGGCGCCCGAGGTCGGCTTGAGCAGACCGAGCAGCAACCCGACCGTGGTGGTCTTGCCGGCGCCGTTGGGGCCCAGCAACGCCAGCACTTCGCCGGCGTGGACCTGCAGGTCGACGCCGCGCAGCGCCTGCACCTCGCCGTAGTGCTTGCGCACGTTGCGAAGCTCGGCAATGGCGCCGCCGTGACCGCTTGGAGCGCTGCCCGCCGGGGAGCCCCGGTCTGCCGAGCGAGTGGGAATGGTCATCGGGCGCAACCTCCCTGCTCGCGAGTATGGCCCGAGCGTACGGCGCGAGCGTAGTGAGCCCAGTCATGCCCGGCCCATGACAAGTGTCATGTGGGCGGAGTCGAA
>CAYOXR010000247.1:0-6337 GCA_964407955.1 uncultured bacterium
TGCTGCTGCAACGCCTGCGCGATCTGCGGGCCAGGCGGGTTGGCGAGCGTGATGAAGTCCGCCTGGATGCCGTTGGGGTATCCGGCCTGTGCAAGCAGCTGCTTCGCCTTCTGCGGATCGTACTCCACGCCCTTGATCGACGAGTCGTAGCCGGGCATGGCCGGTGGCAGGATCTGGTTCGCCACCTGCCCGCGGCCGTTGATGAGCTGCACGATGCGGCTCTTGTCGACCGCGTAGTTGACCGCCTCACGAACCAGCTTGTTGTTGAAGGGCGCCACCTGCGTGTTCGTGAACACGTAGTAGACGCCGACCTGCGTGATGTGGTGCAGGTACTCCTTGTACTTCGGGTTGTTCGCTACCGAAAGGAACTGCGCGGACGGAATGTCGTCGCCGATTACGTCGACCTGCCCGCGCTCCGCACGCAGCAGCGCAACCTGCGGGTCGAGGTTGAAGGTGAAGTCGATCTCGTCGACCTTGGCCGCCGTGGCCGGGTCGAAGTAGTTGGGGTTCTTGACCAGGACCATGCTCTGGCCCGGCACCCAGGACTTGAGCAGGAACTGCGCGCTGCCCACCACGTGGTGCGAGTAGTCCCGGCCCCACTTCTCGACCGCCTGCTGCGGCTCGGCCGAGGAGAAGGGGGTGGCCAGAATGTTGAGGAAGGTGCGGTCGGGGTGCACCAGCGTGAACGAGATGGTGAGCGGGTCCGGCGTCTCGATGCCCGAGACGTGGGCGGCGGTGCCGTCGATGTAGGCCTTGGCGCCGACCAGGTTGCCGTACCAGCCGCCCAGGCCACCCTGCGGCGATTGCGTCTTGGGGTCGAGGATGCGCTCGATCGCGTAGCGGAACGCGCCCGAGTTGACCGGCTCGCCGTCGGAGAAGGTGATACCCGGATGGATATGGAAGGTGTATGTCTTGAGGTCGCTGCTCACCTGCGGCATGGACGTGGCAGCCCACGGCACCAGCGTGGTGCCGTTCTGGTAGCTGAGCAGGGTGATGAACAGCGCATGCTCGACGGGCCAGTTCTCGATGTCGTAACCGATGGCCGGGTCGAGGGTTGCCATGTCCTCCGTGTAGGACACGTGCACCACCTGCGCTTGCGCCGTCATCACGGCGGCCAGGCCGATGCCGGCGAGGGCGATGGCGAGCGTCTTGAGCGAACGTCGCATGGTTTGGTACCTCCTGGTGACCGGTGTGGAGCGCCCGCAACAAGCGGGGCGCGTTCGAGCGGTAGCGTTCAGTCGCCCGCGAACGGAGCGACTCCGCGACGGAACGCGCTAACAGCCGTCACTCACCTCCTCCCGCATACGAGATGCGCGGGTCGATGAAGCCGTAGAGCACATCGACCAGGGTGTTGGCGATGACGATGACGACCGCCGTGAACAGCACGGTCCCCATGATCATGGGGATGTCGACGTTGAGGATGGCCTGCCACGCCAGCGTGCCGATGCCCGGCCAGCCGAAGACCTCCTCGATGATGAGCACCCCGCCCATGAACACGCCGAGGTCGAGGCCGGCCATGGTGACGATCGGCCGCAGCGCGTTCCGGAAGGCGTGCTTGTAGATGACGCCCGCCATGTGCAGCCCCTTGGCGTGGGCGGTACGGACGTAGTCCTCGGACAGGACCTCGAGCATCGATGCGCGGCTCATGCGCGTGTAGTACGCCGAGCCCGTGAAGCCCAGCGTGAGTGCGGGCAGCACCAACGCCATGGCGCCGCCGGTCGCGCCGCCGAGTGGGAACACGGGTACCACATAGGCGAACAGGTACAGCAGGATGATGCCCAGCCAGAATGGCGGCACTGCCAGCGCCAGCAACACGAACACCATCGAGGCGCCGTCGATCCCGGAGCCGCGGTACACCGCCGATGCGACGCCCAGGCTGACACCGATGACGATCTCTACGAAGAGCCCGGCAAGCGCGAGCTCGGCCGTGTAGGGGAAGCGCCGGAGGATAGTCGGTAGCACCTTCTGTTGCGTCTTGTAGGACCTGCCGAAGTCGCCGTGCAGCGCGCGCGTCAGGTAGCGCCAGTACTGGACGTAGACGGGCCGGTCCAGCCCAAGCTCGTGCGAAATGCTGTTCACCACGGACACCGGCGCGTTCGGGCCGGCGATCATGCGGGCGGGGTTCGCCGGCATGAGGACGCCGATGGTGAAGGTGATCACGGAGGCCGCCAGCAGCACCACCAGGCTCCAGCCCACGCGCCTGAGCAGGTACTCGAGCACGCGCTAGCCTCCCGCCACGCTCTTCGGGTCGAGCGCGTCGCGCAGGCCGTCGCCGAGCAGGTTGAAGCCCAACACCGACACCCCCAGGAAGATGCCGGGGAACACCACGAGCCAGGGCATGACCGTCAGGTATTGCGCCCCCTCGGCGATCATGTTTCCCCAGTCGGGGGTCGGCGGCTGCACCCCGATGCCCAGGTACGACAGGGCCGCCGCGAAGAGCACCGTCGTCGAGAAGTTTAGCGTGCCGTACACGAGCGCCTGTCCCAGGATCTGCGGCAGCACATGGCGTGACACGATGCGCCCGCTCGGCGCGCCGAGCGCGCGCGCCGCCTCGATGTACTCGCGCCGCTTCACCGACAGCACTTCCCCGCGGACGATGCGCGCCAGGTAGAACCAGGAAGAAAAGCCGATCACCAGCACAACCACGGTGACGCCGGGCCGCAACACCACCGCCAGGAAGCCGGCGAGCAGCAACACCGGGAAGCTGATCAAGATGTCGGTGATGCGCATGAGCACGGTGTCCACGATGCCGCCCGCGTAGCCGGCTATGGTCCCGAACACCAGCGCGATCACGACCGACATGACGTTGGCGGTGATGGCGACGAGCATCGAGGTCCGCGTGCCGTAGAGGATGCGGCTGTAGAGGTCGCGCCCGAGGTTGTCGGTTCCGAACCAGAACGTGTGGCTGGGCGGCAACGGCCCGCCCAACGCCGACAGGCCCGAGGGGAACTGCGTGTTGGGATCGCGCGTGGACAAGACCGGCGCGAACACCGCCACCAGCACGACCAGCAAGCTGAGCGACAGTCCCGTCATCCCCAACCGGTTGCGCCTGAAGCGCCGCAGCGCAGCGCGAGCGGGCGTGTCGATCCGCACGTCCCCCGGTTTCGGCTCCTGGGCTACGGCTGCCATGACGCGTGTGATGATAACCCTCCCAGGGAAGGCGTTCTCATCGCGGCGTAGCGCCTGTGAACACCGGTCACGTAGACATGCGCCCGCCGCGCGTGCTCAGTCCTTGCCTTCTCCCAGCGCCTCGACCGCCGTCAGGAACGCGGCCACACCGGTCTCCAGCGCGGCCTCGTCGATGGCGAACTTCGGGTGATGGTGGGGGTAGGCCACGTCCACGCCCGGCGGCCTTGCCCCCACGTTGAAGAAGGTGCCGGGCTTGGCGGCGAGATAGGCCGAGAAGTCCTCGCCGCCCATGTGTCTCGGCGCGGTGGCGACGGCGTCCTCACCGAAGGTGGCCGTGAACGCCTCACGCAGCCGCTCGGTGACCGCCTCGTCATTGACCAGCGAGCGGTAGCCGAACTGGTAGTCGAACGCGTAGCTGGCTCCGTGCGCCTCGGTGACGCCCTTGATGACCCGTTCCATGAGCTGCGGCATGCGCTGGCGAAGCTCGGCATCGAAGCTCCGAACCGTGCCAGCCAGCACAGCGGTCTCGGGGATGACGTTGAAGGCGCTGCCGGCATGGAACTGCGTCACCGACAGGACGAGAGGCTCCAAGGGATCGACCGAGCGCGACACCAGCTGCTGCAGGCTGCTGACGAGCTGCGCACCGATGGCGATGGGGTCGACCGAGGTCTCGGGCATGGCGGCATGACCTCCCTTGCCGATCACCTCGATCTCGAAGCTGTCGGGCGCGGCCATCATCGCTCCGCTACGCAGGTAGAGCATCGAGCTGTCGTAGGGCGCCTGCAGGTGCAACCCGAGCACGGCGTCGACGCCGTCGAGCACGCCGGCGTCGACGAGCTGCTGGGCGCCCCCCGGGAAGTGCTCCTCGGCGTGCTGGAACACGAAACGCAGCTCGCCCCGCACCAGCTCCGGCTGCCGGCCGAGGATGCGCGCCACCCCCAGCAGGATGGCGGTGTGGCCGTCGTGACCGCACGCGTGCATCACGCCCTCGCGCTCCGAAGCGAACGGGACGCCGCTCTCCTCCGTGATCGGCAGCGCGTCCATGTCGGCGCGCAGGGCGATGGTCGGCCCCGGTGCGCGGCCGTGCAACTCGGCAACCACGCTCGTCGGCGTCGGCCGGCTGATCTCGAAACCGCCGAACTCCGTCAGCCGCGCCTCGACCCAGGCGGCGGTCTCGCGCTCCTGGAACGACAGCTCCGGGTGGCGGTGGAGGTGCCGCCGCCAGGCGACGACCTCCTCCGCGATCGTCGCGGCGAGACGGCGCCAGTCGTGTGCGTCGGCGGGGCTGGGCTCGGGCATGACGGCCTCCTGGGCGAGTCGGCGGGGACGATTCGGGCGTGCCTCGGGAGAGCCTCCGAGGCGGTGCCGTTGCCGCCGGTGCTGTGCGCCCAACCTAACACCCCGGCCGCGACCACCGCGGCGCGCAGCCTCCCGCGACACGCCCGGCCGGGCACCGCGCGTTACCACACCGCCGGCGCCGAAGTCCTAGCATGTCAGTGTCCGACCTGCCGTCGCGGCCGTCGTCTAACAGTGGCGCAGCCGCTCCCAGACGAACGGAGGCCATGCCCCATGCTCGATCCCGCAGCTCGCCGTCAGGCTCTGGAGGAACGGGTGCCCCAGTGGCCGCGCCGCACATTGGCCGCCCATTTCGAGGCCACCTGCCGGGACTATGCGGAACGTCCCTTCCTGCTCTTGGAGGAGGGCGAGCTCAGCTACGCCGACGTCTGGGCGCGCGCGCAGGAGCTCGCGCGAGCGCTGCTGGGGCTGGGCGTGAAGCGCCGCGAGCACGTGGCGCTGCTGATGGCCAACGTGCCCGAGTTCGCCACGCTCAGGCTGGCGATCTCGATGGTGGGTGCGGTGTGCGTGCCGCTCAACAGCATGCTCCGTCGCGACGAGCTGTCCTACGTGCTCGACCAGTCCGACGCACGCTGGCTGTTCATGCACGAGACCATCGGCAACAACTGTCCGGCTGCGGCCGTACGCGACATCTTCGCTGAGATGCCCCGGGAGGTTCGCTTGGGCGTGGTGTGCGTTCCGACCGAAGGCGGTCCGATCGACCCCTCGTTCCTCGTCTGGGACGAGTTCGAGGCGCGCGCGCGCGACGTCACGCCCCAGCAGCTCGCCGAGCGGCGCGCCGCCAGCGAGTTCCCCGACGAGGTGTCCGACATCATCTACACCTCCGGCACCACCGGCCAGCCCAAGGGAGTGCTGCTCACGCACGACATGCTGCTGCGCTGCGCATTCAGCTCGGCGCTTAGCCGCGCCTTCGAGGACGGTCGCCGCGTGTTCACGGCGCTGCCGCTGTACCACGTGTTCGCCTACGTGGAGGGGTTCCTCGCCAGCTCATTCGTGGGCGGCGCCATGGTGATCCCTCCCGGCTTCAACCCGCGCGGTGCGCTGAAGCTCATCGCGCAGCACCGCGCCAACGACTGCCTGGCCGTGCCCTCCATGGTGGTGGCGATGCTCAACGACGCCGAGTGCGAGCGCTTCGACACCTCGAGCCTGAGCGCCCTGATGTGTGCCGCCGCCCCTACGCCGGTGCCGGTGTGGCAGGCGGCGGTGGAGGCGTTCGGCCTCGAGGAGCTGTGCACGGGCTACGGCGGCACCGAGGTCAGCGCCGCCACGGTCCACACCGAGATCGGCGACCCCATCGAGCGAGTGTCTACCCGCGTCGGGCGCATCAAGCCGGGCGGCAGCAGCGGGTTGAGCGAGTTCGACGGGGACAACTGCCAATACAAGACGGTCGACCCCTTCACGGGTGAGGACCTGCCTGCCGGCGCTGCCGGCGAGCTGACGGTGCGCGGCAACTTCGTGACCCGCGGGTACTACAAGAAGCCCGAGGAGACGGCCGCCGTGATCGACAAGGACGGCTGGTTCCGCACCGGCGACCTGGGCCGCATCGACGAGAACGGCTACATCGAGTTCTTGGGCCGCAGCAACGAGATGTTCAAGGTCTCCGGCGAGAACGTCTCACCCAAGGAGGTCGAGGAGGTCATCTCGCAGCACCCGGCCGTGAGCCAGGCCTACGTGGTCGGCATCCCCGACAGCATGACCACCGAGGCCGGCGCGGCCTTCGTCGAGCTCAAACCGGGTCAGAGCGCCGAGCGGCGCGACATCGTTCAGTGGTGCCAGCAGCGCCTGGCACGCTTCAAGGTGCCGCGCCGGGTGTGGTTCGTGGAGGCCGGCAGCTGGCCGATGACCGGCACCG
>CAYOXR010000248.1:0-2140 GCA_964407955.1 uncultured bacterium
GGGAGCGGTGACCGTCCCGTCTGGGACGCGGGCCACGGTCCGGCCGGCAACCGCCCGGGGGCGCCGGCGCGTACGCCGGCCGCGGCCGGAGCGGGTCAGTTCTTCGCCGCGCGGGAGCGCTGGAGCAGCATCGCCACCGACACCGGCTGGTGCAGCGGCAGCCCGTCCAGCGATCCGCCGCCCGCTACGAACGCTGCGACCGCCTCGTACGCCTGCTGAGCGTCCTCGGCGTCCTCGCTGTCGTAGAGGAGCGCCTCGTGCCCCGAGGGCAGCATGGCCACGAGCTCCAGGTACTCGGGCTCGAGCGTGTCGTCCGCCTCCTCGAGGTCGGTGCCTTCCGGGAACACCTCGAGGAGCTCGATGCTCTCGACGGCGGCGAGGTTGATGAGCTTGGCGTCCAGCGTCCACATCCACATGGTCACGTCTCCGCAAGGGGGTCTGGCGCCACCGTCGGGCGGGCCCGGCGGCGGCGCGAAGCCGTGCATCCGCGCCAGAGCATAGCCTGGCGGCATGGGCCGGGGCGTCGACCGCTACGCGGGCGCGTCCCGCGGGGCCGGGGCAAGCGTCTGCGGACGGGCCGTCCGCCTTCCTGGCGACAGCCCGACCCGCTCGATCGCCACCGCCACGCGGCCGCTGGCGCGCACCAGCACGGCACCGTGCGTCGGCTCCGAGGCGCTCGGCCGCGGTGGCGGCGTCCATGAGCACCCGAGTCTCGCATGCAGGAAGCGGCGCAGCGTGTAAGAGTTCCGTGCGCGCTGGCCTTCTAGACTCCAAGAGCGATGCGTCGCCTGTTGCTGTTCCTGGCACCACCGGTGTTCTGGCTGGCGTACGTCGTGGACTTCCCGTACCTGTACGTGCACATGGGGGACCACACGCGTCTGGTCGGTTTGGGGCTGGTGGCCCTGACCGCCTGGATGTGGGGGCTGCCGGGCGGGCTAATCCACGGGGTCGCCGGTCTGGTGTTGACCGAGGGCCTGGTGAGCGTCATGCACGGCGGCGTGTTCGTCCTGCCGATGCTCACGGGCAGCGACGACGTGTTCAAGGTCCTGGCGTTCACCGGCGCCGGCCTCGGCTTCGGCTATCTGCGGACGGTGCGTGATCAGATGGAGCACCACCGCAACGCGTTCGAGAAGGCCCAGCTCGACCCGCTGACCGGACTGCTCAACCGCGCAGGCTTCCAGGAACGGCTCACCGGCATCCTGAAGCAGGCGCGCGAGGAGGGCACGCTGGTGGCCTTCCTGTTCGTCGACCTGGATCGTTTCAAGTTCGTCAACGACACGTACGGCCACGAGATCGGCGATGCCCTGCTCAAGGAGGTGGGCCGCGCGCTGCGCGAGAACGTGCGCGACCACGACCTGGTGGGGCGGCTCGGGGGCGACGAGTTCACCGTGGCGCTGCTGCACCTCCATGACGCCAGGGACGCCACCCTGGTGGCCCGCAACCTGGTGCGCGTGTTGCGCGCGCCCATGCCGCTCGCCGACCGTGAGCTGCGCATCTCCGCCAGCGTCGGCGTGAGCATCTTCCCGCGCGACGGCGATACCGTCGAGCAGCTCACGCGCAGTGCCGACACCGCCATGTACGAGGTCAAGGGCAACGGCAAGAACTCGTTCCACTTCTCGTCGCTGGAGATGCGCTCGCGCGTCAGCCGCCGCCTCGAGCTCGAGCGTGAGCTGCGCGATGCCATCGCCGGACAGGAGTTCGAGCTGGTGTATCAGCCGCAGGTGGAGCTGGCGACCGGCAAGCTGGTGGCCTTCGAGGCGCTGATGCGCTGGACCAACGCCAGCCTGGGCAAGGTGTCGCCCGCCGAGTTCATCCCCGTTGCCGAGGAAGCCGGTTACATCGGCAAGCTCGGCCACTGGCTGCTGCGCGAGGCCTGCTTCCAGACCCGGGCCTGGCAGAAGGCGGGCTTCAAGCCGGTGCGCATGGCGGTCAACGTGTCGACGCTGCAGTTCCGGCAGTTCGGCTTCCTCGCCACCGTTCAGGGGGCGCTGGCCGACAGCGGGATCGATCCCTCGCTGCTGGAGATCGAGATTACCGAGAGCGTGCTCGCCAAGGAGTACGAGCTGGCCATGTCGACCGTCACCAAGCTCGGCAGGATGGGCGTTCGCACAGCCCTGGACGACTTCGGGACCGGCTACTC
>CAYOXR010000249.1:0-6238 GCA_964407955.1 uncultured bacterium
CCCGCTGGTAGCGGGCGTCCAGCTTGGTCAGGATGGTGTCGATCGTGTGGTTGCCCAGCTCATCGTTGCTGCTGGCCGCGAGTGTGGCCACGTCGCCGTCCTGGGACGCGGAGAACGTGACGACGGTGACATGCCGCCCGAAGACGAGGCTGATGCCGGTAACGGTTTCGGCGCGGAGCCGCACGGAATGGTCGGAGATCTGCTGGACGCTGTAGTAGTTGTACGAGGTGCTCGGCTGCATGTGCACGCCGATGTCGGCGATGGCCGCCAGGAGTTCGGGCGCCTTGGCGCGGTACTGGACCGTAGGGCGGCCGGCAGCCGGCGCACAGGCGCTCAGCAGGGCCGCCACGGCGGCGACAGCGACGACGAGCGAGGCGATCGCCTTCATGGGTCTTTCCCTTCCGACACAACGCCCTCGGACCGGACGTGTTCCGGTCCGAGGGCGCCGCTCGAGTGGGTTCTGCTCAGAAGTGGTAGTTCACGCCGGCCGAGAAGCCGAAGAGGACGCCGGTGCCGCCCGAGAAGTAGGGCTCGACGGTGCCTTCACCCGTGACGCCGATCTGAGAGGTGAACATGTACTCGCCGCCGGCCACGATCCCCAGCCCGAAGGCGCTCCCGCCGCCGAGGCCGAGCAGGAAGCGCGGGCCAAGGCCGCCGTACACCGTGACATTGTCCATGACGGGATACATGTAGAGGCCGTCGACGCCGAACTCGATGGCGTTACCGTTGATCCAGTAGGCCGCGTCGCCGCGAATGGCCAGGTTCTCCATGCCGACGTTGCTCACGCCGAAGTGGACGGCGACGGGGAACACGGCTGCCCCGCCCTCGGTCAGGACGCCGAACGACACACCGCCGAACATGTTCGAGCCCGTACCCATGTTCTGGGCGAACGCGGCGCCGCCCACCAACAAGCCGACCGTGAACAGTGCTATCAGAACCTTGCGCATGCAATCCCTCCAAAAACGAGATTGAGAAGATCAGGACGGTCTCCTCGCCTGCGGCGGTTATAGCACAGGGGTCGTTTGCCCACAAGTAGGCAACTTCACACGGTTCCCATGCCCATCGCATTTTCTCGTGGTGTCACCCATAGCTTGGCGCTCGCCGACTCACCGCCCCGAGAACCGCTCCCGCGCGCGCCGTCGGCCGTCGCGTTCGAGCGGCTCCTGGCGATTGCATTCGGGCATCGCCCCATGGCGTTGCCGGTGCTCGGCGAGCAAGGTGGCCTCCTCGGCCTGCGGCACGCGGCTGTAGGCGTAGCGCCAGAACGCGGCGCGCTCCGCCACGCAGCTCCTTGCCGCGAGGTGCTGGCGGATACGGTTGGGCACGTCGCGGGCCGACTGACCCACGTAGATGATCCGTCGCTCCGTGTCGGCGAGCTGGTACACGCCCGGCATCGCGTCCCGCCCCCGCCGGGCGGGCAAGCGGTCGAGCCGCCGCCAGCGCGCTGCGATGCCCACGCTCTAGGCCTCGTAGCCCAGCTCGCGCAGCGCCTCGCGGTCCTCGCGCCAGGCAGGCCTGACCACGACCTCTAGCTCCAGGTAGACGCGCGCGTCCAGGAAGATCTCGAGCTGCTTGCGGGCGCTGCGGCCGATGTCCTTGATCATCTGGCCGCCCCTGCCGATGACGATGCGGCGGTGGCCCACCTTCTCGACCCAGATCTCGGCGCCGATCACGATCGGCTCGTCCACGCCGGGTTCGGGATCGCGCCACGCGTCCACGCGCACCGCGACCGCGTAGGGCAGCTCCTGGCGCAGGTGAAGCATGGCGCTCTCCCTGACCAGCTCGCCCGCCCACTGCTCGCGCGTCTGGTCGCTGCGGATGTCGGCCGGGAAGAAGAAGGGGGCCTCGGGGAGGGCCTCCATCAGGTCGTCGCGCAAGGCGTAGACGGCCTTGGGGTCGTTCAGCGCGGAGATGGCGAGCACGCGCGCGGCTTGCGGGCAGAGCTCCTTGTACAGACCGAGCGCCTCATCGGGGTACTTGGCGGCGTCGACCTTGTTCCCCACCAGGATCGCGCGCGTCTCGGGCGGCAGGTGCGAGACCAGCCGCGCCACCTCGCGGTCCTCGCGCGTCGGCGGGTGGCGCAGGTCCACGACCCAGAGCACCACGTCCACGTCGGCCACGGCGTCGCGGATCTCGCGACGCATGAAGTCGTCGAGCGCCGAGTGGCCCTGCTGATGGAAGCCCGGCGTGTCCACGAACACCAACTGCCGCCCCTCCTGCGTGTAGATGCCGCGCACGCCGCGGCGCGTGGTCTGTGGCTTCGGGGTGATGGGGGCCACCTTCACCCCGAGGAGGGTGTTGAGAAGCGTGGACTTGCCTACGTTGGGCTTGCCGAGGATGGCCACGAATCCCGAGCGCGTGGGCTCCGGAACCTCGGCGGGCGCCGACTCGAGCCGTCCCGAAGGGCCGACCGTCTCGCGTTCGGCGGCCGCGCCCGCCGGTGCGGGTTCGTCCGCGCCTTCATCCCGGGCCGCCTCGCGCCGCCGCGCGGGTCTGTCCGTCACGTTCGCGTCCTCTCCGATCGTGGTCGCCGCGCCGCCTCCGGCGGCCGACCACGGGCTCGTGTCCCTCTATGGTAGTGCTCGCAGCCTCGGCCCGTCGGCCCTCCGTCGGCACCGCCGACACCGCCGCGATGCCACCGCTCGAACGCCGGGCACAGTCAAAAGGAAGAGGCCCCGAGGGGCCCCTTCGCGTGCGTGGTTGCGGGGGTTGGATTTGAACCAACGACCTTCGGGTTATGAGCCCGACGAGCTACCAGACTGCTCCACCCCGCGGCGCAGCAAAGGCAAGTGTAGCGCCGGCCGTTTCGGGGTGTCAAGCCGGCCCGCGAGCCCGGCCGGCGTTCCGGGCAGGCCTGCACTCGGGCACGCACCTCTGCGTGCACCCCGTCCAGATCCGGGGCCCGTCCGGGCGCTCGAAGCGCCCGACGCCGGCCCCTCAAGCCAGGCCGCAGAAGGCGTCGTAGTCGATGAGCTCGGTGACGCTCGGATGGTCGCCACACACGGGACAGGCGGCGTCGCGAGCGATCTCGAAGCGGCGCATCTCGGCGTCCGCCGCGTCGACGTGGAGCAGCGTGCCCACCAGCGGGGTGCCCAGGCCCAGCAGCAGCTTGAGCGCCTCGTTCGCCATCAGGCTGCCGACGATGCCGGGCAGCACCCCGAAGACGCCGGCTTCGGCGCAGCTCGGCACGCTGCCCGGCTCGGGCGGCGTGGGGAACAGGCAGCGGTAGCAGGGGCCGCGCCCGCCCGGCGAGGGTGATGCGAACACGCTCACCTGTCCCTCGAACTGCGACAGCGCCCCGTACACCAGCGGCGTGCTTTCGAGGACGCAGGCGTCGTTGACGAGATAGCGGGTGGGGAAGTTGTCACTGCCGTCGATGACCAGCCCCACCTCGCGAACCAGCGCGCGGGCATTGGCACTGGTGAGGCGCTCGCCGTGCCCCACGACGCGCACGTCGGGGTTGAGCTCGGCGATGCGGGTGGCGGCGGAGTCGGTCTTGGCCTCGCCGATGGCGGAGAGCCCGTGGATGATCTGGCGTTGGAGGTTGCTCGCCTCCACGCGCTCGTCGTCGACCAGGTGGATGGTGCCCACGCCTGCGGCGGCGAGGTAGAGCAGCACCGGCGAGCCCAGCCCTCCGGCGCCCACCACCAGCACGCTGGCGTCGAGCAGGCGTCGTTGCCCCTCGGCGCCCACGCCCGGCAGGATGATGTGACGCGCGTAGCGGTCGAGCTGATCGCGGCTGAACATGTCCAAGTCTACGCAACGCCGGCCCTCAGCTCGGTGCCGCCTCCAGGACCAGCGGTGCGGGCGGCGCCTCGTCCGCGACGCGCAGTGCCGATGCCAGCAGCGACCGAGCCTCCTCCAGCCCCCGGCCGTCGCGGTGGTAGAGCGTGGCGAGGGCGTCGCCTGCGGCCACGCCGGAGCCCACCTTGGCGTGGAGCACCACGCCCACGCCGGCATCCACGGCTTCGCCCTTGCGGCTGCGGCCCGCGCCCAGGGCGAACGCCGCCTTGCCGATCTTGAGCGCGTCGGCCTCGGCCAGCACGCCGGCTTCCTGGGCGCGCACGGTGTCCCGGCCGGGAGCCAGGTCGAGCGCATCCAGCATGGTGACGTCACCGCCTTGCGCGGCGATCCAGCGCTCGAAGCGCTCCATCGCCTGCCCGCCGTCCACCAGCGCGCGTAGCTGCGCTTGCGAGGTCGGAAGACCGCTCGCGTCCAGGACCTCCCCGGCGAGCAGCAGGCAGAGCTCCAGCAGATCCTCGGGGCCCTCGCCCCGCAGGCAGGCGACCGCCTCGCGCACCTCCAGGGCGTTGCCGACCGCGAACCCCAGCGGCTGGGCCATGCTGCTGAGCACGGCGCGCATGTGCCGTCCGGCCCGGCGCCCGATCGACAGCATCAGTTCGGCGAGCCCCCGCGCCTCCTCGGGCGTGCGGAGGAACGCACCGCTGCCCACCTTCACGTCCAGGACGATCGAGCTGGCGCCGCCGGCCAGCTTCTTGCTCATGATGCTGCTGGCGATGAGGGGCAGCGAGCGCACCGTGGCGGTGGCGTTACGCAGCGCGTAGAGGAGGCCTTCGGCGGGCGCGAGCTCCTGTGAGTGGCCGACCACTACGACGCCGACCTCGCGGGCCTGTTTCAGGAAGGCCGCCGCCGTGAGGCCGCTGCGAAAGCCGGGGATGCTCTCCAACTTGTCCATGGTGCCGCCGGTGTGCCCCAGCGCGCGGCCGCTCATCTTCGCGACCGTCGCGCCGGCAGCGGCCAGCAGCGGCGCCAGAACCAGCGTGGCCTTGTCGCCGACGCCGCCGGTCGAGTGCTTGTCGACGGTGTGCGGCAGTTCGGAGAGGTCGAGCGCCTCGCCCGAGGCGGTCAGGATGCGCGTGAGCGCCTGCGTCTCGCGCTCGCTCATGCCTTGCCAGCACACCGCCATCAGCCAGGCGGCGACCTGGTAGTCGGGGACGTCCCCTGCAAGGTAGCCCTGCAGGAAGGCCTCGATGCTCTCCGGCGCGTGCTCGGCGCCGTTCCGCTTCTCCAGGATGATGTCGACGGGGCGCACAATGATGGACGGCATGCCCTCATGCTACGACGCCTCGCTGCCCTCGGAGCGGGCCGCGATCGCGTCACAGCCAGCGCCGCGCCTCCGCCGCCTCGTCCCAGGGCAGGCTCTCCCGGGCGCGCTCGAGGCGCGCTTCGTGGCCCTTCCCGGCCAGCAGCACCACGTCGCCCGGCGCGGCCGCGCTTATGGCGCGCCGGATGGCCTCGCGGCGGTCGGGCACCAGGAAGAAGTCCCGATCCGCGCGTGCTCCGGCGGCCACGGCGCCCTCGGCCATCGTCGCCAGGATGGCATGCACGTCCTCGGAGCGTGCGTCCTCCTCGGTGAAGAACGCCACGCTCGCGTGGCGCACGGCGGCGCCTCCCAGCGGAGCGCGCTTGGCCGGGTCGCGCTCGCCCGCGGACCCGACGACCACCAGCAACCGGCCCGGCGCAGCCGGTCTGGCGGCATCCAGCGCCTTTGCCAGCGCGGGCGCGGTGTGGGCGAAGTCGACGATCACGGCGAACGGGCGCGCCTGGATCACCTGCATGCGCCCGGGCACGCCTGCGAAACCCGCCAGCTGGGTTGCGCCGGCGGCCAGCGGGACGCCCACCTCGCGAGCGGCGGTCAGCGCAGCCAGGGCGTTCCAGGCGTTGAAGCGGCCGGCCATCGGCAGCTCCGCGCGCACACGCTCCGTGCCCGCGACGATGCTCAGCCGCAGCCCGGCCGGCACCTCCTCCAGCGTCTCCAGGCGAACGTCGCTGGCTTCATGCCGGCCGTACGCCACGACCCGCCGAGCGGCCGCGGCGAAGAACGCGAAGTCGGGCTCGTCGCGGTTGAGAACGCTCACCGGCGAGCGCCGCATCAGCGTGGCCTTGGCTTCGCGGTAGGCGTCCAGGTCACCGTGGTGATCCAGGTGCTCCGGGCTGAGGTTGGTCCACACGCCCAGCGCGAAGTCGACGGCGTCGAGGCGGTGGAGCGAGAAGCCGTGCGAGCTCGACTCCAGGACCACCTGCTCGATCCCCCGGTCGCGGCAGCGCGCGAGCAGGGCCTGCACCTCGGTCGCCTCCGGGGTGGTGAAGTGGCCCTCGAGCGGCAGGTGCTCATCGCCCAGGACGATGCTTGCCGTGCTGATGAGGGCGGCCGGACGGCGCCCCGTCAGCAGGTGGTGGAGCAGCGTGGCGGTGGTGGTCTTGCCGTCGGTGCCGG
>CAYOXR010000250.1:0-16174 GCA_964407955.1 uncultured bacterium
GTCCTCCGGGGTCGAGATCGGCCACTGGTCACCCCGGACCGGCGCGTACGCGACCGCTGCGAGCTCGTCGGCGCTTGGCCTCAGCATGTCGGCGATGGTGGGGCGTTCGGCACGGATGTGGTCGTAGTCGAGCGCCAGCCCTAGGGGGGCGAGACCTCGGGCGATGTCGTCGTACGTGGGCCTGAGTTCGTCGAACGGCAACGTTACCGAACCGAGAGCGGTTCTGCCGGCGTCGTTCCTGAGGTACTTGTCGGCGCCGTGGTCGAGGAGCGCCCGGACGATGGCGGTGCGGCCCAGGAAGGCGGCGATGTGGAGGGGGGTGGAGCCGTTGGCGTCGGTGAGGTCCGGGTCGGCGCCGGCGTCGAGCAGGGCGCGGGTTGCGTCGGCGCGGCCGAAGGTGGCGGCGATGGTGAGCGGCGTGGAGCCGTAGGCGTCGCGCTCGTTGAGGTCGGTGCCGGCCTGGATGTGGCGCTGCACGGCGTCGGCGTCCCCGACGAGGACGGCCATGTGGAGGCTCGTATCGGGCGTGGGGGACCCCTGCGCCAGGGCCGGTGCAGCCATGAGGAGCGCCGCGAGAAGGGCGGCGGTCGCGCGTACTGCCGCTCGGCCAGGTGTCGTGGATCGCATGCTGGTTCCTCTCCGTCGTTGCGACGCGGGCGCGACGGCGATGGCGCGGCCCAAAGCGCGTGGTTGCCGCCGACTGTCGCGATCGGATTCCCGAGGGGCCCTGGCAGCAGGACGTGAAGACCGTCATGCTTCCAAGGCAACCGGGCACGATCGCGCCCGGAAGACCGCTGCAAGCGTAGGTGGCCGACCGTGATCGCGGCGTCGGCCTTCCGCCCACGGTGGCGTGGGACTTCCTCCCACGTCCCGCTAGCTGACCTCCGGCTGCTCCCGCGGGCCGCTCCTTGGGAAACCACCGTGGCGTTCACGAACCCTCGGACGTTCCCCATGGGTCACGCCCGGTAGCGCCGCCTCGTGCCCGGCATCATCGCGAAGGCCGCGATCGCCAGGGCCAGCACGGAGTACATCACCAACAGTGACGAGGGACCGACCAGACACGGCTCGACCGCGAGCCACAGCAGCAGGCCGACGCCCACCACGCCCGCGCCGACCCAGGAACCGTGCCCGCTGAAGGCGCGCTCGAGTTCTCGCAACGCTGCCCAGCGTGGACGCCTCCACAACGCCGCTGCGATCGCGGCGGGAAACGCGCCCAGCACAGTCAGCAGGATCGCCCCGGGAAGCAAGAAGCCCACGAAGGGACCGCGCCGAAGCACGCTGAGCGGCATCCCGATCAGGCCGCCGGCCGGGTCGGCCACGAGGACCGTTCCGCCGCCGAGCCCGCTGATCGCCTGCAGGGCGACGAGGATCGTCAGCACGTCCGGCCCCAACGGAAGCCCGCTTCGCCTTGCCCTCGCCATGACGCCTCCTCCGCTTGCCGCGGTTCGCGCGCACGCAACGCCGCCACGGCCCGGCGTGCGGATCCGACCGGGCCGCGTGGCGGACCGGAGGACGCACGTCCGCAGGGCCGCCGCCCGCATCCCGGCTTGTGGTGTCCCCGGCTTCGCCGTGGGATGGTTGGGCCATGAGAATCATCCAAGGCTTGATCGGACTCGTGCGTAGGCCGATGGCCGAGCGGCACGCCCGCGGCAAGGCGATCGCCGAGCTCGCGAACGAGCTCGAGGTCTCGGGCCGGGAGCTCGACCGGCGCATGAGCGGCCGGCCCGACACGCCGGGGAACCGTGAGGCCGTGGCGCACTGGGTCGGCATCGAACGCTGGGGGCAGCGGCGCCTGCGCGTGGCGCTGGGCGAGCCCTTCGTGATGGACACGTACCATCCGTACCGGCCCGACGTCGACGAGGGCTTCGAAGCCCTGCGCGCGGCCTTCTCTGAGACGCGGGCCGAGACGGTCGCTCTGGCCCGCCGGCTCGACGAGCGCGACGTCGACCCCGCGACGATCGTGCGGCACAACGATCTGGGCGACCTGAGCGTCAGAGGGTGGCTGGCCTACTTGGTCCAGCACCCCGATCAGGAGTCCCGAGGGCGGTTGCGCGGCTGACGTTGCCGTGGCGGCCGGTCGAGCCGGAGTTGTACGCGATCCCTGCAGGTGAGGGACGAGTCTGCAAGGAGCCCGTCCCTCGCTTGCGTCCTCGGGTGGGTCCTCGAGGACCCGGGGACGCGTATCCGCGATTCCTCGCGACGTGCCCGACGTGGCCGGGAACAGAGGGCCTGCCGTGATCGCGTGAGGCACCCCGCGTGGTCGGTCGCGGCCGGCGTGCACGTCGCTCCGGTCTTCGACTAGATCCAACGCGTGGGCGGGTGCGGGACGCGGCGCCCTTTCCACGTGGTCCGGCGACGAGCGTGGTCGATGAACGATCGCATCGCCACCGCCAGGAACAGGGTCATCGTCAGCGGGTAGAGGAACGCGGGCCATACCGGCAGCCGAAGGCGGGCGTAGGCGACCACCCAGTGGACGAGCGAGAGCGCGAGGGTGTCGGCGAGCAGGCTCGGCTCGACCGGCACGCGGGCTGGCAGCGCGGCGTGGAGCGTCCACATGACGAGCGGTTCGAGGGCCACGAACGCCAGCCAGCCCCAGACGAACGCGTACGGCAGGATCGCGTACCCGAAGGCCGCGAACAGGTTCTTGGCGAAGCCTTCGACGGCCTCGCGCCCGCTCCGGTACATGCGGCAGCTGGCGACGTTGGTCGCGTCCACGACGCGGCAGACCAGGCCGGCACGTGCGACGCGCCTGGCCAAGGCGATGTCCTCGACGACGTCGCCCCTGACGGCGGCGTGCCCCCCGATCTCGTCGTAGGCGGCGCGGCGGAACGCCATGAGTTGCCCGACCGCGCGCGCGAAGGGCGCCCTGCGCCACAGCAGGGCCGCCGCCAGCGGGGTGAAGGACAACAGCGCCCAGTCGAACATCGGTACGACCAGCTTCTCGCCGAGGGTCCCCAGCACCTGCCTCGGCAGGCCGGAAAGCAGGTCCGCTCGGTGCGCCTGCAGGCCACGGACCATCGAGAGGACGGCATCCGGCTCGACGAAGACCGTGTCCGCGTCGGCGAAGAGCAGGACCTCGCCGCGGGCTGCGAGCGAGAGCTGATAGCACGCCCAGTTCTTGCCCGTCCAGCCGTCCGGCGGCTCCTCGCCCGCCAGAACGTTGAGCCGGCCGTCGCGCGCTCGCTCGCGTTCCAGCAACGTTCGTGTGGCGTCGTCGGAGCGGTCGTCGAGCACGATGATCTCGAGGTTCGGGTAGGTCTGCGCGAGCAGTGCCCGCACGCATGCCTGGATGTTCGCTGCCTCGTCACGGGCCGGTACCAGCAGGGAGACCCGGGGCGCCGGGGCGCCGACGCGGCCGCGTCCCGGTCGTCCGAGCACGAGGGCGTTGCTGACGACGACCAGGATCACGATGACCTGGAACGCGAGGATGCCCTCGACGGCGTTGCCGGCCAGGTGGTGCAGGACCGCGGCGGTCATGTCGGACGCGGCCCGGTGCGTCGGCGCCGGGGTGGCCGCGCCAACTGCGAGCGGTGTTTCCACAGGATGATCGCGGCCTGGAGGACCAGCGCGACGGCCGACCACACACCTGGGACCCACAGCAGCACGCCGACGAGCATCGCTGCGAGGGCGACCGCCACCGCCCACCCGTCCGGCTCGATCAGGAGCGTCGCCGTCACGATCGTCACGAGCGCGACCACTGGGATCGTCCAGGTCGTCAACCCGATCCAGGTACCCAGCGTGACCGCCAACGCCTTCCCGCCCCTGAACGCGAGGAACGGCGAGAAGGCGGCGCCGGCGACGGGCAGGATCGCCACCAGCGCCAGCGCCGGGCCGTCGAGCGCGAGCGCGTCCCTGGCGAGCACGACCGGTAACACGCCCTTGGTCACGTCGAGCAACAGCACGGCGACGCCCGGCAGGACGCCGGCCGTCCGGTAGACGTTCATCGCCCCCGGGTTCCCGTCCCCGACCTGGCGTACGTCCTGGTCTGCTGCCAAGCGCAAGATCCAGACGGCGAACGGAAGCGAGCCGCCGATCGAGGCGAGCAACGCCGCGAGGGCGGCCGCGATGAGTGGGTGCATGTTCGCCGCCTCGAGAACGATGGTACCGCACGCGGATGCGGAGAACCCCGTCCCGAACGGAGTCCGTGCGCTCGTTCGGGGTTCCGGCTCAAGTACGGGGACGTACCATCGCAGCGGCGCTGGACGGTATCCGGTGGTACGCTAGGTGGTACCTCAGGTTGGCGTTGTCCCCGCTGCGCGTGCGGCTCCGTTCGGTGCCCTCGATCCAGCAGCGTTGTTTCGGGGCATTCCATGAAAGCGTGGGCTGGGCGTCGTCGAGGGGAGATCTGCCTTGGATGCCCTCTCCGTGGTGCTCGTCGCCTTCGGCACATTGGAGCTCCTCAACGTCCTGACGCTGTACCTCGCGCCCGGGTCACGTCGGGGGAACGCGCTGGGCGTGTTCCTGGCGTACGAGCGGTCGAAGGAGGATCCCCGGGTCCATGCCCTGGTGAGGTACCTGATCGATTGGGTCGCCGGCACCAAGCTCATCTTCATCGTGTTGCTGATCGGCATCATCCTCACCGGGTCGCCTACCACCAAGGTGTTCACCGTCATCGCGCTGATCTTCTCGATCCTGACCTTCTACACGCGCCTCTACCCCGCGATCACGAAGATGGATCGGGAGGGGCAGATCGCCCCGCGGGGGTACTCGAGGACCCTCGTCGGCATGATCGCGGCGTTCGTGATCGTCTTCGGCGTCGCGGTCGTCGTTTACCTCGTCAACTATGCCGCGCCATGAGCCTGGACCCGGACACCGTGCGCGAGCTGTGGTCGCGCACCTACAACACCCACGGGAAGCCCGACTGGTCGCACCTGTTCCCGCACTACCACGACGACATCGTCTTCCAGGACTCCATCCAGCGGGTCGAGGGGCGCGAGGCCTTCGAGGCCCTGTGCATCCGGCTCGCGAAGCGCTGCCGTGAGCTGCGCATGCACATCGTCGACGTGTCGCAGACGGGTCAGGTCATCTTCCTCGAGTGGGAGATGACGCTGATATTCCAGCGTTTCCCCAGCTCGACACTCCACGGCTGCACCAAGCTGACCCTGGACGACGACGGTCTGATCAGACGTCAACGCGACTACTACGACCTCTGGGGCGACATCTTCGACAACATCCCGCGCTTCGCCGGACTGTACCGGCGGTTCATGCGTCGGCGGTTCGGGTAGGCCATGTTCCGGTACCTCAAGGAGTACGACATGGCCGACCTTCGCGCCATGTTGCGGAACCAGCGGACCCCGCACGACCGCACCACGGCTCCGCTGGCGGGGAAGACGGTCGTGATCGCGGGGTCCACCTCCGGTGTCGGGCTGGCCGCCGCCCGCGAGATCGCGCGCTTCGGGGGGCGGCTCGTGCTGGTGGCGCGGAACGAGGCGAAGGGGCGCGCCGTCCAGACGCAACTCGAGCAGGACTTCGGCGCGGAGGTCTCGCTCCACCTGGCCGACTTCGCGCGGCTCGCCGAGGTCGATCGCGTGTCCCGGGAGCTGCTCGACGCCTACGAGCGGATCGACGTGCTCATCAACAGCGCCGGCGTGTACTCCACGCGCAGGCTGCACACCGACGACGGGCACGAGCTCACGTTCTGCGTCAACCATCTCGCCCCGTTCCTCCTGAGCGTTCGCCTGCTCCCGCGCATGCGACACGCGGGCGGCGGGCGCATCCTCCAGGTCAACTCGCAGGGGCACCGCTTCGGCGGCCTCGACCTGCGCGACCTGGCCTGGCGTCGGCGCGTCTACCTGGGGCTGCGCGCCTACGGGGCCTCGAAGACGGCCCAGCTGCTGACCGTGTGGGAGCTCGCCGACCGGCTCCAGGGGAGCGGCGTCACCATCAACGCCGTGCATCCCGGCGAGGTCCGCACGGGCATCGGGCTCAACAACGGCCCGCTCTACCGCTGGTACCAACGTCGCCTGATCGACCCCTGGCTCGCGGACGCGCGCGTCGCCGGGGAGTCGCTCCACACCCTCGCCGCTGCGCCGGAGCTCGCGGGCGTCAGCGGACGCTACTTCAACCGGACCCACCTCGAGAAACCGGCACCGCACGCGCTGGACCGGGTCGTGGGCCGAGCCCTGTGGGAGAGGACCATGGACCTGACGGGGTTGACCGATGACGGTTGACGTGGTCGTGGTGGGCGGTGGGGCCGCCGGCCTGGCCGCGGCAGCCTACGTGGCTCGGGCGGGCCGCTCGGTGGTGGTGTTCGATCGGCAGGAGCGTTTGGGCGGGCTGGTGCAGTCGGTCGAGCGCGACGGCTTCGTCTTCGACATGGGGCCACGTGCCATCGTGAACGCCGGCATCGTCCTGCCCATGCTCGAGGAGCTCGGGCTGCACCTCGAACACGTACCCAGCCCGGTGTCGATCGGGATCGAGGACCGCGTGATCCGGATCGACTCGCGGGCGTCCCTGGCCGCCTACCGCGACCTGCTCCTGCGCTTCTACCCCGACAGCGCCGACGACATCGACCGGATCCTGGGCGTGATCGAGGCGGTCATGAAGGACATGGACGTCCTGTACGGGATCGACAACCCGCTGTTCAAGGACGTGCTGCGGGACCGCGCCTACCTCTTCGGTACCTTGTTGCCCTGGATGCTCCGCTTCGTGGCCACCATCCGGCGGATCAACCGCATGGGCGGTCCGTTCGAGGCCTTGCTGGACGAGCTCACCGACGACCGGGCGCTCCAGAGCATCATCGGGCAGCACTTCTTCAAGGGGACCCCCGCCTTCTTCGCGATGAGCTACTTCAGCGTCTACCTCGACTACCTCTACCCGCGCGGGGGCACGGCGGCCCTGATGGGGTTGTTGGAGGGGTTCGTGCGGGAGCACGGTGCGGAGGTGCGAACCGAGATGCCGATCGTCGAGGTCGATCCGGAGGCGCGGACGGTCACCGACCGCGACGGCGGGGCCACGGGCTACCGCAGCCTGATCTGGTGCGGCGATCTCACGGCCCTCTACCGTGCCGTCGACCCAGCCGCCCTCCGCGATGCCCGTGTCGCCCGAGCGGTCACCGAGCGCCGCGCCGAGCTGGAGGCCTGCTCCGGCAGCGACTCGGTGGTCTCGCTCTTCCTGTCGGTCGACGACCCCCCCGAGGTCTTCCGGGCCGTGTCCGAGGGGCACTTCTTCTACACCCCCGACGCCCGTGGGCTGGGGGACCATCACACGGCGGGCCTGGTGCAGTTGCTGGCGCGTTACCGCGACGAGCCGTTGCCCGAGGGGCCCGTGAAGGCCTACCTCGACACCTGGTTCGCCCGGACCACCTACGAGATCTCGATCCCCGTCCTGCGCGACCCCACGCTCGCCCCGCCAGGCAAGACCGGGGTCATCGTCAGCTGCCTCTTCGACTACCGGCTCACCCGCCGGGTGCAGGAGGCCGGCTGGTACGACGCCTTCCGGGAGTACTGCGCCGACGCCATGACGGCGGCCGTCGCCGACAGGCTCTACCCCGGGTTGGAAGCGAAGGTTCTCGGACGCTTCGTGAGTACGCCCCTGACGCTCGAGCGCTACACGGGCAACGCCGACGGTGCCATCGTGGGCTGGGCGTTCGACGGTGCGCACATGCCGGCGGTCCATCAGATGCAACGGGTGGCGCAGTCGGTCCGGACGCCCATCCCGGGCGTCCTGCAGGCCGGGCAGTGGGCGTACAGCCCCGGCGGCGTGCCCATGGGGTTCCTCACCGGCAAGCTTGCGGCCAACCGGGCGTTGAGGGAGCTCCGGCGCTGAGCGGGCGCGTCGTGCGCGGTTGCTGCCATCGGCGATGAGCGACCACGGACCGTGTGCCGGGCCATCGCGATGCCGGGCCGCCTCGCGAAGCCGATGCCCGTGCCCGCGCCGGTGATGGCGACGACCGTGTCGCGTCGGTGCATGCTCGGCGTTCCACGCAGGATCAGCCCCGCTTCGTCTTCGTCGCGAAAGCGCGGGAGGCGGCGGCCAGGCCGAGCACGGCGAACGCGCTGGTGACGGCGAGGCAGAGGAGCAACGGCAGGTCGCCGGACCCGCCCAGGACGGTGCGGCGGATGCCGTCGACGAGGTAGGTCGTCGGGTTGGCCAGGGCGCCGACCTTCATCCAGGTCGGAAGCGCCGTCAGCGGGTAGAGGGCGTTGCTGAGGAACAGTACCGGCAGGTTCAGCAGCATGATCATCGCGTGGTACGCCATCAGATCGTCGGTCGTCGACGCCACCGCGAGCGCCAGGCCGGAGAAGCCGGCGGCGTAGCCGACGAGAAGGAGCACCGCGACCAGCCAGCCGAGGACGTCGCCCGTTACGGCGGCTCCCATGAGGATGCCGACCACGAAGATGACGAAGGCCTGCAGCAACGACTTCGTCAGCGCGCTTCCGACGTTGCCCAGGAGGATGCTGAGGCGCGGTACCGGCGCGACGAGGTACTCGCGGACGATGCCCCGGACCCGCTCGTCCAACCAGACCATGCCGCCCCCGATCGCGCCGCCCATGGCGCTGAGCGCGACGATCCCGGGGAGCATGAAGCCGACGTAGTCGTCGCCCGCCCCGGCGCCGATGGCGACGGCGCTCCGCATACCCACGCCGAACAGCACGACCCACAGGACGGGCTGCACGATCACCCCGAAGAGTTCCTCGGCGTTGACCAGGAACTTGCCGATGTGCTTGCGCCAGATGGATGTCGACGCGGCGACCAGGGTCGGTCCGACCGGCAACGAGCGCGCGGCTTCTCGGCTCGCCACGGTCGCGGCGGCCTTCATGCGGGCCCTCCGTCGCGCAGGGTGCGGCCGGTATGCTGGAAGAACACGGCGCCGAGGTCCGGTTTCGCGACGGACACATCGTCGATCGAGAACCCGGCCCGGGTGGCCAAGGCGATCACGTCCGCCAGGCGACGCGAGGCGGAGTCGACGCCCAGCAGGAAGCCGCCGTCGACGCTCGAGAACGACTGGACGAAGGCGAGCTCCGCGAAGCGCTGGTCGAGGTCCTGGCTCTCGCCCCGGCCCCGGACCTGGATCGTGTCGGACCCGAGCGCGTCGATCAGTGCGTCGGGGGCGCCCTCCGTGACGAGGCGCCCTCCGTCCATGATGCCCACCTGATCGGCGAGCTGCTGGGCCTCGTCGAGGTAGTGCGTCGTGAGCATGACGGTGAGGTCGGCCCGGCGTTCGAGGGCGCGCACGTAGTCCCAGATCCGGGCCCTGCCCTGCGGGTCGAGGCCGAGCGTCGGCTCGTCCAGGAACAGCACGCGCGGAACCGTCATGAGCGCTCGGGCGAGTTCCAGCCGGCGCTTCATCCCGCCCGAGTACGTCTTTGCCCTGCGCGGTGCGGCGTCCGTCAACTCGGTGAGGTCCAGGAGCTCGTCGGCGCGGCGACGGCGTTCGGATGGAGACAGTCCGTAGAGGCGTCCGTGGAACTCCAGAACTTGCCGGCCCGTGAGCGCATCGTCTAGCACCGTCTGCTGGAACGTCACACCGATCGCACGTCGGACCGCCGCAGCGTCGTTCACGACGTCGAGACCGTCGATCCAGGCCTGACCCGAGGTGGGTTCGGTCAGGGTCGTGAGCATCGAGATCGCTGTGGTCTTGCCGGCGCCGTTCGGCCCCAACAGCGCGTAGATCGAGCCGTGGGGGACGATCAGGTCGAGCGAGGTGACGGCCTCCACACCGCCTCGGTAGGTCTTGCCGAGGCCGCGTGCCTCGATCGCAGGAACCGTCACGCGTGCATCGGGGGTCGGGTTCATGGCGATGCCTCCTCGGCAACGCGGGCGCGCAGGCCCGTGATGATCTCGTCCAACACGTCGATCTCCAGCTCCGCGAGCCGCAGCGCATACGTCACGGCGACGTGCGCAGCGCCTACGGACGCGTCGTCGTGCGCGACGCCTGGTCCGTGCACGTCGCCGGCCGCTGGGTCCAGTTCCTCTCGGAACGCCTCCACCGCGGCACGTCGCTGCTGCACGTACGCCAACGCTTCGGGGGGAGGAAGCGCGTCGAGGAAGGTGAGTGCGACGGCGGAAGGGAACTCGGCCGGCCTGAAGGTGCGGAGCTGCGCTGCAAGGAGGTCTCGGAACGCGCGTTCGCCGCGTTCGGTGACGGAGTAGACCTTGCGCGGGCGGTCGCCGGTCGGCTCGTCCCGATGCACGATCCAGCCGTCCCGCTCCATCCGGTCCAAGAGGTTGTAGGCCGTCGGCTTCTTGAGCGTGATCGGGACCGACGCGTCGAGGTGCGCGTTGAGCAGGTAGCCGTGCATGTCGTTCTGCCGTAGCAGGCCGAGCAGGAGGAGCTTCCGTTCGTTGGTCAGAGCCATGAGGCCTCCCTCGGGATGGATAGTCAGACCTGACTACATACGATAGTCAGTTTCGACCATGAGTGTCAAGCGAGGTCGCCTTCCCGGCTTTCGAGTTGTCGTGCTCCGTCGCGATGTGAAGCTCCCCCGTATGGATGGACACGACTTTGCTTGAGCTAGCATGCTCAGGAAGGAACCGTGTTCATGACGAGAGCGAGCAGCGCACCCTATCCGGATGAGTTCAAGGCCGAGGCCGTGCGTCTGTACCGCGAGAGCGGGAAGACGTTGCGGGCGGTGGCCGAGGACCTCGGCGTCAGCACCAACTCGCTACGTGAGTGGGCGAAACGTCATGACATCGAGCGCGGCGCCCGACCTGGCGTCAACCAGGAGGAGCGCACCGAGCTGACCAGGCTGCGGCGAGGGAACAGGATCTTGCGTGAGGAGCGAGAGATCGGCCGCTGAAGCGGCTCAAAAAGCCGCGGTGTTCTTCGCGGAGGAGACCAAGAGCCGGAAGTGATCTTCCGGTTCATCGAGCGCGAGAGCACCTTCTACCCCGTGAAGCGCATGTGCCGCGTCCTGAAGGTCTCCGGGAGCGGATTCTACGCATGGCGAACACGGAAGCCCTTCAAGCATTCCGTCGAAGACGAGCGGCTCAGCGAGCTCATCAGCGAGGCGCACGAGCGTAGCCGCGGTACCTACGGCAGCCTCCGCATCCATGCCGAGCTGCGGCTCGCGCATGGCGTGCGTTGCTCCAGGAAGCGCGTCGAGCGCCTCATGCGGCGCCTGGGCTTGCAGGGGGTGCATCGGCGCCGTTCTCGGCGTCCAGGCGGCCGCCGGGTGCTGCACCCGCTGTTCGATGACCTGGTGGCGCGGGACTTCGTGGCGGACGCGCCCGATCGCCTCTGGGTGGCGGACATCACGCAGCACAAGACGCTCGAGGGCTGGCTGTACCTCGCCGTGGTGATCGATGCGTTCGCCAGGCCCGTCGTTGGCTGGTCGATGAGCGATCGCATGACTGGCGACCTCGTCGTGAACGCGCTCGACATGGCCCTACAGAACCGGCAGCCGGAACCCGGCGAGGTCCGTCACTCGGACCAGGGAGCGCAGGCCGGATTCAACCGGTGGTCGCAACACGTCGCTTCTGGAGGTGTGGGATGGGTAGGCCAGCGGGCTGGATGAGGGCGATTACGGGTAGGGAGGCCATGAGGTCTCCGGGCGCTCCCTCAAAGCGGCGATCTTCGCCCGACCGAAGGTCGGCAACATCAGAGGTCTTCTACAACCGGCAACGCCGGCACACGAGCCTGGAGTACCTGCCGCCATTGGAGTTCGAAGCGCGCCAGGTCAGCTTTGCAACCGAGCCGGCTGATAAGCTCCAGACTGTCTGCCAAACCGGATGAGCTTCAATCTCCCCAAGCTCAAGGCGTTGATGAACGGCGCGGAACCCGCGTAGTGGGGTCGAACGGACGGACGATCTCCGCTCAATGCCAAGGTTGGCCATCGCCCAACCTGGCAGGACTGCGCTTGCGAGTGCCAGGGGTGAACTGAATCTGGTCCCCATCTATTAACCCAAGCCCGCGTTGATGGTTAGAGACAACGGGGTGCAATAAGTTCACCCCCTCTCTCGATTGAGGTTGGCCGGGCCGCAGCTGGCGACGTTGAAGGCCCCTCGCCGTTCGAAATGCCCGGCTCGAAGACGGGCACGAGGGAGGTATCGTTCCACGCTCTCCGTTCGCATGTGTCGGTGTCGGCGCGCGGACGGTGGCTGCGGCCACGTCGACATCAGCGCCCCGCGGCGGCTCGGGTGCGGCGGGCTATGGCGTCGATCGAGACCGCAGCCAGCAGGATGGCGCCCTCGACCATGTACTTGACCTCGGGCGGCTGCGCCATCAGGTCGAGCCCGTTCGAAACGCTGCCGATCACGAGCGCTCCCAGTAGCGCCGACCAGGCGCTGCCGCGGCCGCCAAACAGACTCGTGCCGCCTATGACCGCGGCCGCGATCACCTCCAACAGGAAGGTCCCTCCGCCGGTCTGGGTGCTCGCCGCCGACAAGCGGGAGACGAAGATGATGCCGCCGGCTGCCGCCATCACTCCCGAGAGCGCGAAGACGGTGATCCGTATGCGAGAGACGTTGATACCCGCGCGCCGAGCGGCCTCCGCGTTGCCCCCGACCGCGAAAACGTACCTTCCGAAGCGGGTGCGTGTGGTCACGAAGGCGAACAGGATGACGAACCCGAAGAAGATGACGCCGGCGGTGGGAACCCCTTTGAACCGGTTGAGCAGTTCGACCGCGGCACTAGCGAGGACGAGGATCAGCGCGCTTCGGGCGACCACGGTGAAGCGGGGAGCGACCGATAGGCCGGCTCGCGCCCGGGCTGCGTGCTGGCTCCAAGAGTTCACGATATAGGCGGCCGCCATTCCTAGCGCTACGATCCAGCCCCACGCCGGTGGAAGGGACGACTGCGCGATCTTTTCGATGTGCGGTTCGAATACGTTGACCGTGCCAGTCGGTCCGAGCACGCGAAGCTGAACGCCTAGCCAGGCCAGGAAACCGGCGAGCGTAACGACGAAAGACGGCACGCCGACGAGTGCAGACCACGCACCCTGGAAGGTGCCGATAGCGGCCCCGGTGAGGAGGGTCGCCAGGATCGCGAGCCACCACGGTACGCCATGGTTGACGATCAACACACCCAGCAACGCTGAGCACAAGCCGCTGACCGACCCCACGGCCAGGTCGATCTCGCCGAGGAGGAGCACCAGGACGGACCCTACCGCGACCGAGCCGGTCGCCGCGATCTGGACGATGAGGTTGGAGATATTGCGGGAGGACAGAAAGACGGGGACCTGCGTCTCGAAGTAGATCGCGATGACGATCAGGCCGAAGACGACCGGCAGGGCGCCGAGCTCGCCGTGGCGCCAGCGCTGGATGCTGGCGCCAAGAAGCCTTCCTCGAATGCTTCTGGCCGCTTGCTTCGAGCTCGCTTCTCCAGGCCGCCCACCATCTCCGGCATCTCCCGGCCTCATTGGCCGTCGTCCATGCGGGCCCCCGTTATCGCGGCGACAACGGCCTCGGGCGTGGTGTTCTCACGCGCGAAGGTCGCCACGCGGCGGCCGAGTCGAAGCACGACGATGCGATCAGCCACCGAGAACACTTCCTGCAGGTTGTGCGAGATCACGACGATGCCGAGTCCGCGCTCGCGCAACTCCCGCACCAGGGCAAGGACCTGCTCCGTTTGCACGACACCGAGAGCGGCAGTCGGCTCGTCGAGGATGACCACTTTAGAGCCCCACATCGCGGCCCGCGAGATCGCTACCGCCTGACGCTGGCCGCCCGACAACGAAGCGACCCGCTCGCGCACGTTCGAGATCGTCGTCACGTTGAGCGTCTCCAGCATATCGAGCGAGCGCCTCTCCATCTCGACCTCCGAGAGGGTCTCCACCACCGGCCGAAGCCTATGCGACACCGTCTCGCGGCCAAGGAACATGTTCTGCACGACGTCGAGGTTGTCGCAAAGGGCGAGGTCCTGGTATACGGTCTCGATCCCGATGCGGGTCGCCTCGCTCGGGGCGTGGATGTGGACCTCGGTGCCCTGGAAGTAGAGCTTGCCATCGTCGGGAGGGTGAGTGCCTGCGATGCACTTGATGAGGGTCGACTTGCCTGCGCCGTTGTCGCCTACCAGAGCCACGACCTCGCCGGCGTACACCTCGAAGTCAACGCTCTTCAGTGCCTCGACGGCACCGAAGCGTTTCGAGATGCCCTTTGCCTCGAGGATCGGCGTCTCAACGTGGGGGGCGGCGCCTGCACCGCCCCCCACAACATTCGTCGACCGATCGTCCACCACTGCCGCCCTACTGAAGGTACTGCTTGACGGAAGCGGGAAGCCCGCTCAACAACTTGTCCAGACCGCCAAACTGGGTCTCGACCCAACCATTGGTCACCAGCGTCTTGACGTTGCTCTGATCGATCGGCACGACCTTGAGCATGACCGAGGGCACATCGACCTCGCCGTTGTTGACGGTGTCGTTGATGTTCGAAGGCGTTTCCCCCTTCAGGATCGCGGCCGCGATCTCAGCGGCTGCCGGCGCCTGCAGGCGGAAGTCCTTGAACACCGTGACGCCCTGGTAGCCGAGGAGGACGTTCTGTACCCCCTCGAGCGAGGCATCCTGGCCGGTCGTCTTCACTTTGCCCGCCAGCCCCTGCGCCTTGAGTGCGGCGATGATGCCGCCCGACATGCCGTCGTTCGCCGACACCACACCATCGACCTGATTGTTCGCCCTGGTGAGTATCTGCTCCATCTCGTTCTGAGCCTTGGTGGGATCCCAGCCGGGCGTCCACTGCTCGGCGACGAGGACGCGCGCACCCGTCTTGAAGAGAGGATCGAGCACGGCGTGGATGCCCTGGTTCACAAGGTGGGCGTTGTCGTCGGTGGGTGAGCCATCGATGATCACCAGGCGCGCACCCTCAGAGGTATGGTCGACCATCCACTGAGCCTCGGCCTTGCCGACCGAAACGCTGTCGAACGAAACATAGTAGGCGAGCGGGGAGTTGCGTATCAGCCGATCGTAGGCGATGACCGGCACGTTCTCGGCGTCCGCCGCCTTGACGATGACCGCCGCTGCCTTCTGGTCGACGGCCGCGATGACGAGCACTTTGGCTCCCTTTGTCAACTCGGCCTCGGCCTGCGACTGCTGGGTGCTAGCGCTGTTGAGGGCATTGAGGACGTCGATCTGCACTCCGGGCACCAGCTTGTCGAGCGCCTGCTTGAAGATTGGCGCGTCCGATCCCTCCCATCGCGGCGTAACGTTCTCTGGCAGGAGGAAGGCGACCAACGGATCGGCCGCAAACGCGCCCGATAGACCGAACGCCACCGTCGCAAGCGCGGCCAGAGCGATTATCGTTACTCTTCTCATCATGCACCTCCTACACGACAAAGATGGATGAGCACCCCCTTGCAAATCCATGTCAACACAACCAAACCCAGGCTCTCCCATCGCACCTGAGCGTCTCTACCGGAAGGAGTTGCGCTGGGCAGCCGAGTCGCGGGCGTTTAACGGTACGTCGCGGACGCCGTGCGGCCAACGAGCGCCAACATCGTGGCCGCCGGGAATCCGAGGCGCCTCGCGGGAACGACTTGAAGTCCTCCCTTCGCAGGCACAGCACCCGACAGCGACACCGACTGCAACAGCACGATCATAGCGCGGATACTGCGGTCACCGATGAATGAATTGGACCAAACCGTACAAATTCCGGTGGATGATCAGCGCTGCGGACCTGAGGCCCATTACGACTGGCGAGCACCTTGCGCGCCAGATCGGTATGCCAACTGGGACACGTCCTGACGAGACAACCCGAGTGCGCCACCAAGGCATCATGGTGACCGCCTTCTTCATCAAGGACATGCTCGTGTTTCGTTCCGCGATTGGGAACTGAGGTCGGGCCGTGCAGATTGCCAGGAGTGCGCTCGGAGGATGCTCCAACGGCTCAAAGTGCGCTGGAAAGAGTGTGCGGCGCGCCAGCCCCGGATATTCTCAGCGTCAGGTCATCGAGTGACGCGATGCCTGTATCTCGTAGGAAGTGCTCTCTGTTGCTGCGGTAGAAGTGCAGTGTCGCTGGTCTGACCCCCTGATAGTCCTTGTCCTCGATGAAGTCCGCGAACGCTGCCCGGAGGGTCGTTGTGCGGTCCAGGCGCACCCCTTTCCGTGGTCAGCGAATCGACACCTGACTACCAAGAATCCAGGAGCCGAAATGAAGCCGCCCAGAACGGGCCCCGAAGCGGAGAAGTCACGTCCTGGACGGTATTGGTGGGTCGTATAGGACTCGAACCTATAACCCGCTGATTAAGAGTCAGCGTCAAGCCCAGAATCGTTTGAACCTGATTCTTTCGTACAGGCCGTGC
>CAYOXR010000251.1:0-1872 GCA_964407955.1 uncultured bacterium
GCCCAAGACCTTCGGGTTCACGGGCGCGACGATCCAGGACAACACGCTGTGGACGGGGCCCGACACTCACTTCGAGATCGCCATCTCCAACGGCACGCGCGCCTGGTTCGCGGGACGTGCCTCGGTGACGGCCGACACCGGCACCGGCGGCAGCGTGATCGGCAACACCACCGGCGCGCTGAGCGCCCGGGTGCAGACCGGGATCGCCACGGCGGGCATGCTTCACACCACCGTGACGGGCAACACCCTGCGGCTGCAGCACATCAGCGCGGGGCGCTGCCCCAAGCTCGACGATGCGGCCGAGCTGGGAAGTGGGCACGCGTCGGGGACGTTCGATCCGGCGCCGAGGGACGTGGCGTTCGACGGGTGCATGTAGGGGTTGGGGTGCGGCGAGCCTTCGCTGAGGCGCGTGCGCGGCGGCGCCTGCAGGCACGTACCGGTGCCGGCTTTCGATCGCTGGCAGCCTTGGCGCGCAGGCACGGGTGCCTGCCTGGTGCGGGTCGGAGCCGGCCAAGCTGAGGCGACCGGCTGCTCCGGCGCCGGCTCAGCGGTGGCGCGCGAGCCAGTCCCGCACGGCGGCGAACGTCGCCTCCGGCTCCTCCACGTAGGGCAGGTGGCCGCTCTTCTCGAACATGTGCAGCTCGGCGCCGGGGATGCCGCGCGCCATCGTCTCGGCCTGCGAGGGCGGGCAGATGAAGTCGCTGCGCCCGGCCAGGATCAGGGTCGCTGCCGTGATCTCGCCGAGGCGCGCGGTGACGTCGTAGGCGGCGGTCTCGGCGGCCGGCGGCTCGCCCTGCACCGAGTAGACGACGTTCTCCAGAACCCGCGCGTACTCGGGCCGGTAGGCGTGGAAGTAGACGGGCCACAGCGCCCCGATGCGCTCGCCCAGGGCCGCGTCGCTGGCCGGCTCCTCGTCCGGCTCCTCGTCGGCCTCGAGGATGGCGAGCTGGGCCTCGGTCGCGCCGCGGCGGCGGGCGTTCGCCAGCACCTCCTCGGGCGGGGTGAGGGCGGGCTCCGTGCCCATCAGCAGCAGGTGGCTGAGCCGCCCGGGGTGGCGCAGCGCGAACTCCAGCGCGATGAAGCCGCCGTAGGAGAAGCCGAGCACCGCGACCCGCTCGTGCCCGAGGTGACTGGCCAGCGCCGCCGCGTCGTCGGCGAACTGCGCGTGGGTGAGCGTCTCGCGCGGCGGCCGGCCGGACGCGCCGTTGCCGCGGTGGTCGTAGTAGATGAGCTGCAAGCTGTCCCCCAGCGGGTCCAGCCAGGGCGTGACCTCGTGGTGGTCGAGGCCCAGCCCGCCGTGCATCACCAGGCAGGGGAGGCCCTCGCCGACGATGGTGTAGTAGAGGGTGGTTCCGTTGATGGGGGCGGTGGGCATGGGGGTCTCCTGGGGGGTCCGCCGGGGTAGGCGGGCGCGGCTCGCCTCGTGGCGGGTAGGGCGGGTCCTGGTTTCGGCGGCCTTCGGGTCGCTGTCGCGGTGCTCCCCAGCGTAGCGCGCGGAGCGGTCCGGGAGCGGTGCGGGCCCGGTACGGACCGGTACGGGGCGGGTTCGGACCGGTGCGGGTTCGGACCGGGTTCGGACCGGGTTCGGACCGGTGCTGACTGGTGCGGGACGCGTCCGGGCCGGGGCGGGCGCCTAGCCGTGGCCTCCCCGAAGCATCGACCCGTGCGCCAGGTAGTGCGCCATCCGCTCCTCCCAATCGCGCATGAACGCCTCGTAGGCCTCCGCCGTGAAGGCCTCGACCACGGCGTCGCCCTGCGGGCCGAGGCTGGTGTGCGCGTAGGTGATGGCGACCTCCGACCCGCCCTCCCCGGCCGCCCGCACCCGGATGGTGAGCCGCGTGGCCGTTACCTCGGGCGCGATCTTGATCATCT
>CAYOXR010000252.1:0-1826 GCA_964407955.1 uncultured bacterium
CATCAGCACCGCCAGGATCACCACGATGCCCACCACCACGAACTGCCAGAACGGCTGCACGGCGAGCATCACCAGGCCGGTCTGCAGCACCGCGATGATGAGCGTGCCGACCACCGTGCCCAGCACGGTGCCCTTACCGCCGAACAGGCTGACGCCGCCGATGATCACGGCGGCGATGGACGGCAGCAGCAGTGGGTCGCCGGCGATCGCCGAGCCGCCGGAGAAGCGCGCGGTGTTCAGCACGCCCGCCAGGCCGGCGGTGGCCGCCGACAGCGTGTACAGCACGATGGTGTGCCTGTCCACAGGGATGCCGGCGCGCACGGCCGCCTCGCGGTTGCCGCCGATGGCGTAGACGTGCCGGCCGAACTGCATCTTGCGCAATACGAAGATGAAGATAGCCACGGCGATGGCCGTGACGACCACGGGCCAAGGCAGGATGCGCTCCATCATGCGAAGCTGCGCACCCACCACGTCCGGCTTGTGGAAGAAGTACAGGCCGCCTCCCTGACCCCGCACCAGATACATCAGCGCGTCGTTGCCGAACGCGCGCACGGCCGGCGGCTGGCCGCCGACGACGTTGCCGCCCGACAGCAGGAAGGCGGCGCCGCGCGCCACGAACGAGGTGCCCAGCGTCATGATGAACGCCGGCACGTGCAGCTTCGCGACGATGGCGCCGTTGGCGAGGCCGATGAGTGCCGCGATCCCGAGGCCGGCCAGCGCACCGAGCACGATGGCTGGGAACGGCCCCCAGGCGGCCCCCGCTGTCAGATCGCGGATGAGGATCGCCGACGCCACCGAGGACAGCCCCATCACCCAGCCGACGGACAGGTCGATGCCCGCCGCGATGATGACCATCGTCTGGCCCAGGCCCATGAGCAGCACCGGGGTGATGGCCACCAGGATGTTCTGCGAGTTGCGCAGCGTGAAGAAGCCGACGCCGGTCGCGGAGAAGAAGACCAGCAGGACGATCAGGAAGGCCCACGGCCAGACCCTGGTTAGGGCGAGGAGCATGCGCCGGCGGCTCTGCAGTCCGGACGTGCCCATGCCGGGGGCGGCCTCCACGCGGGGGGTGCGGTCCATCGCGGCTCCTGGGAAGGTGCGGCTCGGAGGGCCCGAAGGCCCTCCGAGCCGGGTCGGCTAGTCGCCCGTCTGGTAGACGAAGCGGGAGATGTCGGGTTGTCGACGTTGTCGCGGGTGATGACCGCGTAGCCGGTGGCGACGCGCTTGGGCAGGCTGGTGACGCCGCGGGCGTCGGCCAGCGCGAACTCCATCGCCAGGTAGCCCATGTCGTAGGGCTTCTGCGCGATGACGAGGCTGACCGTGCCGGCGCGCAGCTGCTCGATCGCGGACTGCGTGGCGTCGAAGGCGATGACCCGCACCTCGCCGCCCAGGCCTGCGTTCAGGACAGCCTGGCCGGCGCCCTGCGCACTGAACACGTTCACGCCGAAGATGCCGGCGAGATCCGGTTCACGCTGCAGCACGGCGGCCGTCTGCTGGGTGGACAGGCTGGCGTCGTCGTTGTTGTAGTCCTCGCCCACGAGCTGCCTGCCGGGATGCGCCTTGATGGCCTCCTTGAAGCCCTCGGAGCCCTGCTCGGTGGTGCTCGTGCCCACGACGGTGTTCTGGATGTAGACGTTGCCCTTGCCACCGAGAGCGTCGGCCAGCGCGTTGCCTGCGATGCGGCCGCCTTCCACGTTGTCCGAGCCGATGTAGCTCAGCGGGAAGGTGACCGGCCCGTTGACATAGTCGCCGTTGCCCAGGAAGGTGTCGACGGTGATGATCTTGATGCCTGCGTCAAGCGCGGCCTGCAACGGCGCGATCATCTG
>CAYOXR010000253.1:0-3678 GCA_964407955.1 uncultured bacterium
GCCGAGCTGCGCCTCCCTGGAAACGACGGCCTCCTCGCCAATGATGCCGCGTGGGCGGGCCATCAGGATGGCGAGCAGCACGATGCCGATGAGGATGATCTGCAAGGCACCGCCCTTGACCTGCAGGTCGGAGGGCAGCACCGACTGGGTGAGCGACCCCATACTCGTCCAGAACGCCCATACCAGCACGGAGCCGAGGATGGCGCCGCGGTTGTTGCCGCTGCCGCCGGCAATGAGCATGGCCCAGATCTCGAAGGTCAGGATGGGCATGAAGTCCGTCGGGGCGATGAAGCCCACGAAGCTGGCGTTGAGCGCGCCGCCGAGGCCCATGACCACGCAGCCGATCACGAACGCCTGCAGACGGAAGCTGGTGGGGCTCTTCCCGAGCGAGGACGCGGCCGCCTCGTCTTCGCGAATGGCCTTGAGCACGCGCCCCCACGGCGAGCGGACCATCGCCTCCAAGGCGTAGTAGACCACCACCACCACGGCAATGACGATGAGCAGGTACACGGCGTTGTTGAGCAGGTTGCTGTGAATCACGTCCTGGAATGGTCGGGGAATGCTCTGCGCGCCGCGGCTGCCGCCGGTGAGCCCCTTGGCGTTGAGCGCGATCAGCCTGAGGACCTCCGCGATGCCAATCGTGGCGATCGCCAGGTAGTCCTCGCGAAGGCGCAGCGTGGGAATGCCGACGATGAGAGCGACGAGCCCGGCGGCCGCCATGGCGCCAAGCACGCCGACCACGATGGGCAGCCCGAAGCCTCCGAGGTGTGCGGCGTAGGGCGGACCGCTGAGGATCGCGAAGGTGTAGGAGCCGACCAGGAAAAACCCGGCTACGCCGATGTTGAACAGGCCCGTGTAGCCCCACTGCAGGTTCAACCCCAGCGCCACGATCGAGTACACCAGGGCCTGGATGAGGAAGAACACCAGATAGGACAGGATGCCGATCATGGCCGCTCCCCCAACAGCCCGCTCGGGTAGACGAGAAGCATCAGCAGCATCAAGCCGAACGCGATGGCGGGCTTGTAGCCGGGGTCGATCCAGATCACCGACAGCGATTCGGCGAGCCCGATGACCAGGCCGCCCAGCACCGCCCCGTACACGCTGCCGATGCCGCCCAGGATAGCGGCGGCGAACATCGGCAGGATCAGATTGAAGCCCATGTTGGGGATCAGCTGCACCGTCAGGCCGTAGAAGATCCCTCCCACCGCCGCCAACCCCCCGCCCACGATCCACACCAGGCGGATGATGTTGGCGACGTTGACGCCGGTCACCTGCGCCAAGAGCACGTTGTCGGAGACTGCGCGCATCGCCTTGCCCATACGGGTGCGCGTCAGGAACAGGTGGAGCGCAACCATCAGCACCGCAGCGAGCACCACCACGAAGATCTCGTCGGTGGTGACGCGCACGCCGGGCAGGATGGGGTGCGCGATCGCGATGGCGCGCGAGTAATAGTCCGGCTGTGGGCCCCAGATGAACACGACCACGTTGCGGAGCATCAGCGAGGCGCCGAACGAGGCGATGACCAGGGCGACGGCGACGTCGCTCCTGCGCAAGACCCGGTAGACGACGACGTCGAGGAGGATGGCCAGCCCGGCAGTGAGCGCGGCAGCCAGCACGATCACCAGGAGAAAGCTCCAGCCGAAGGTGAGGGAGCCCAGGTTCGGACCGAAGCTGAGCACCCCGGCCAGAGCCAGAGCGAAGTACGCACCGAAGGTCAGGAACTCGCCGTGCGCGAAGTTCGCGAACCTGAGGATGTTGTAGGTCAGCGTCAGTCCGATCGCGCCCAGCGCCAGCGTGGCGCCCAGGATGATGCCGTCCGCGATGTACTGGGCCACTAGGCCAACCCCCTTCGGGCGCCGAGGTAGAGCTCGCCCACCTCGGGGTTCTCCAGCAGCTCCTGGGCAGGCCCGGTGACCCTGTCTTGCCCCTCGGCCAGGACATAACCGCGGTCGGAGATGGCGAGCGCGGCCTTGGCGTTCTGCTCGACGATGAGGATGGTGACGCCGATGTCCCTCACCTCGCGGACCTTGTCGAAGACATGGCCGACCAACAGCGGCGAGAGCCCCGCAGAGGGCTCGTCCAGAAGCATCAGACGCGGCTGCAGCATGAGCGCCCGCGCGATCGCCACCATCTGCCGTTGCCCGCCCGAAAGCCTTCCAGCCGCATGACGGCGGTAACGTTGGAGGTCCGGGAACAGCGCATAGGCCTGCTCGATCCCGCGGCGGATCGCACGCGTGTTCACGTACGCCCCCATCTCGAGGTTCTCCTCGACGGTGAGCTTGGCGAACACGTTCTGCGTCTGCGGGACGTAGCCCACGCCGCGGGCCATCATGCGGTGAGCCGGCAGGCTGGAGATGTCCTCCCCGAAGAGCCGCACGCTTCCCGAGCGCAGCCGCAGCAGCCCGGCGACCACCTTGATGAGCGTCGACTTGCCGGCGCCGTTCGGGCCGAGGACGGTTACGATCTCGCCGGGGTCCACGCGCAGTCCGACGCCGCGCAGGATGTCGACCCCGGGCACGTAGCCGGCGACGACTTCCTCTACGGACAGTGCCGCCTCGCTCATCGGCGTGCCTCCGGCCGGGCCGGCTGGGCTGCTCTCATGACGGAGCCCCACCCAGGTAGGCCTCGAGCACGCGCCGGTCGGTGCGAACCGCCTCCGGCGAACCCTCCATCAGCAAGCCGCCCTCCGCCATCACCAGCACCGGGTCGCACAGCGCGGCGATCAGATCCATGTTGTGCTCGATGATCAGGAAGGTGATACCGCGGTCGTGGATCTCCTCGAGCTTGTCCATGATGGTGCCAAGGAGGGTGGGATTGACGCCCGCGCCCGGCTCGTCGAGCAGGATGAGCGAAGGGTCGGCCATCAGTGCGCGCGCGATCTCGAGCAGCTTCTGCTGACCGCCCGAGAGGTTCTTGGCGTACTCGCCGGCGAGGCGTTCGAGGCCCAGGAAATCGAGCGTGTCACGGGCGCGGTCCCGTGCGGCGCGCTCTTCCCTGCGAACGGCGCCACGCTGCACCCAGTTGTTCCAGAAGCGCTCGCCGGCCTGGTCGAGTGGCACCAGCATCACGTTCTCGAGCACCGTCATCTCTTTGAACGGCTTGGGAATCTGGAACGTGCGCACCAGCCCGGTGCGGAAGATGGCGTGCGGCGGCTTGCCGTCGATCCTATGGCCCAGGAACGCGATGCTCCCCGAGGTGGGGCGCAGCGCGCCCGCCAGCATGTTGAACAGGGTCGTCTTGCCGGCGCCGTTGGGACCGATGAGGCCGGTGATGGTGCCTTCCGCCACACGGAAGCTCACCTGGTTCACGGCACGCAGCCCACCGAAGTCCTTGACTAGCTTCGTTGCCTCAAGCATCCCGCTCCCTGTCGTCAGCCGAGCCCGGCTGCCGCGCACGCGGCGCGGATGCGCATCGACCCCGCGGAATGGGTCGCACAGATACTAACAGAATCGTGAGGACCGCGAGCACAGGCAGCCGGCGGCGCGCCGGGTCGCGCCACAGGGTCCCGGCGCGTGTCCGCCCGACACGCCCCGACCCGACCGTAGAAGGGGCCGCCGGACGCGCCGGCGGCCCCACTTCGGATCCCGGATCGGATCCCGGATCGGGTTACTGAGACAGTTGCGACTGGACCTTCTGGATCTCGGCCACAGTGATCATGCCGGTCTCGGCAACCTTGCC
>CAYOXR010000254.1:0-11796 GCA_964407955.1 uncultured bacterium
CAGGATGCCGCCCCGCGTTCCGCGCGCCTTCATCAGGGAATGTGCACCTCCACGCCGTGCAGCTTCCAGTATCCAGCGAGGAAGTCCCGCGCCACCGGGACCGACACGTAGGAGCTGGCGCCACCGTACTCGAGGAATACCACGATGGCGATCTTGGGGTCCTTGACCGGGCTGAAGCCCATGAACCAGGCGTGGGTCCAGTTGCCGCCGCGGCTGGTCTGCGCCGTTCCCGTCTTCCCCGCCACGCTGACGTTGTCCGGGAACACCGACGGCCCCAGGAACCACTTCTCGGGGAACGCCGTGAACGCCAGCCGCATGCCGTGGATGAGGGTGTCCCAGGACGAGCCCTCGATCTGCCGGATCTGCGGCTTGACCGGCGTATCGCCCACCTTCGCCACCAGGTGCGGCTTGGCGTCCATGCCGTGCTCGGCGACGGTGCTGACGAGCTGGGCGAGCTGGACCGGCGTCGCCAGCGTGTCCCCCTGGCCGATGATGGTGTTCAGCGTGTAGCCCGGCAGCCAGCCGTGCTTGTATTGCGGTTGGGCGTGGACCCATTGCAGGGTCGGCACGCGCCCGCTCTGCTCGTCGGGCAGCCCCACGCCCACCGGGCTGCCGTAGCCGAAGCGATGGGCGTTGTCGACCAGGTCCGACATGAAGCCGTTCCAGCCCGACGAGAAGTTGGGCGTGGTGAGCGCGGCGTTCCAGAAGAAGGTGTTGCAGCTGTCCGCGATCCCCTGGGCGACGTCGTACGGCCCCTTGTCGAAGGTGGCCCAGTTGTGGAACGTCACCCCGCCGTAGCGGATGTCGGCGGCGCAGTCGAACTTGGACTGCGGGTTGATGAAGCCGTCTTCCAGCATGGTGTAGGCGGTGATGATCTTGAACGTCGAGGCCGGCGGGTAGGCCTGGATGGCGCGGTTCTCGAGCGGCCGGTTGGCGGAGTCCTGGAGGATGCGGTCGACCGCGGCGGCGTTGACCGGGAGGTGCGTGAACAGGTTCTCGTCGAAGGTGGGCGCGCTCGCCATCGCCAGGATTTCCCCGTTCTTGGGGTCGACCGCCACGATGGCGCCGTGGACCTCCTTGGCCAGTGGCAGCTTCTGGCGCTTGCGGTCCTGGTTGACGTACTTCAGGGCGGCCTTCAGGGTGTCCTCGGCGAGGCGCTGGACCTGCGGCTCGATGGTGAGGGTGACGTTCTCACCCGGCTGCGCCGGCCACAGAAGCGTAGTGCGCACCACGTTGCCGACGTTGTCCACCTCGACCAGGCGGGCGCCGACGGTGCCGTGAAGCGCCTTCTCGTAGCTCTTCTCGATGCCCATCACGCCGATCAGGCCGTTCGCGGTGTAGCCGGGGTCCCGCTTCGGATCGGCCTGGGTGGTGTAGCCCACGGTCTGGGCCGCGAGGTTGGTCGGGTAGGTCCGCTCGATGCGCTGCCTGAGGTAGAGGTTGGGGTGCCCGGCGACGCGCTCCTCGATGGCCGGCACCAGCTTGTCGGGAATGTTGAAGGCCAGCACGGTGCCGTTGCGGACCTCCTCGGGGTTGTTGGGGTCCGGCGGCTTGGGCTCGCCTGTCACACCGAGCAGCTTCTTCAGCCGTGACCACTCGGGGACGGGCCCGCCGCGATACATCAGGTCGTAGGCGATGCGGTCGTCGGCCAGAACCGTGCCGTCGGCAGCCAGGATGCGCCCGCGAAGCGGCGTGATCGGCCTCTGCTGCGTAGCGTTCTGCTCGCTCTTGGCCGTGAACTCCTGGGCCATGGCGAGCTGCAGGTACATGAGCCTGGCGGTGTAGACGACCAGCAGCGTCAGCACCAGCGCCAGCAGCAACCGGCCGCGGCCGTTCACAGCGGCTCCTTGCGCAGGAGCCGGCTACGCCGCAGCAGGGCCCGCGCCGGCGCGCGCCGCATCAGAGCAGTTCCTTGCGGAGCAACCGGCTCCGCTGCAGGAGCGCGGCCCCCCACGGCAGCAACAGCAGGCCCGCCGCCACGGTGAGCACGCTCTCGACCGCGGCGACCGCGCCCATGCGCACCAACGACTCGCTGGAGCCCGTCAGCCACAGCAACAGCGGTACCATGGCCAGCCACTTGCCGGCCTCGG
Source organism: uncultured bacterium (assembly GCA_964407955.1). Taxonomy (GTDB): domain Bacteria; phylum Deinococcota; class Deinococci; order Deinococcales; family Trueperaceae; genus JASBRS01. Next base: position 2,091 of record CAYOXR010000254.1, read on the forward strand.
CAGACAGGATCACCAGGCCGCGCTCGAACACGCCCGACTGGGTGAGCTGCGCGCGTACGATGCTGGCCGCAAGCGCCGCGGCTGCCAGCGCGAAGGCGTGCACGCCGAGCACCCCGGCTCCCATCAGGTCCTGCAGCAAGCCTACGCCGTAGGCCAGCAGCACCAGCTGCCAGGGCTGGATGCGCCACAGCAGGATGAGCACCGCGAGCATGAAGAGGTCCGGCGTCGGGAAGGGGTTCATCAGGGCTGCCAGGAAGCCTTGCGCGATCACCAGCACCAGGTAGAACAGCAGCAGCCGCATGGCCTCAAGTCTACCGTTGCCGGCACCGCGTCCGGCCGAGGAAGGCTGCCAGCGCGCCCGGCCCGCTGCCCGGCGCTGCCCACGCCCGCGTCTCACCGGCCCGTAGCCGCGCCATGGGCGGGCGCGCGGGTTTAAGGTAGTGCGCATGGCGATCCTACTCATCCACGGCGGCGCCGGTTCCCACCCCGAGGACGTCGAGAGCGACACCGTCGCAGGCCTCGAGCGTGCCTGCCACGCCGGCTACGTGGCGCTGACGGACGACGCCGCTGCCCCGGCCGAACGCTCGGCGGCGCTCGCCGGCGCGCTGGCGGCGGTGTCCTCCATGGAGGCCAACCCGGCGGCCTTCAACGCCGGCATCGGCGGCTCGCCCACGCGCGACGGCACCGTCGAGCTCGATGCCGCGGTGATGCTCTCCGACGGCAGCAGCGGTGCCGTCACCCTGGTGCGGAACACGCCGTTCGCGGCGCGCCTCGCCGAGCGCGTGCGCACCGACACGCCGCACGCACTGCTGGCCGCCTACGGCGCCGAGGCGCTGGTCGACGACCCGGTGCCCAACGAGCACCTCCTCACGCCGCGAAGCCTGGCGGGGCTCGAGCGCTGGCGCGCCGGCCTTCTCGGCACCCCCGCCGGCTCCCCCGCCGGCTCCGGCACGGTGGGCGCGGTGGCGCTCGACGACGCCGGGCGCCTCGCCGCCGTCACCAGCACCGGCGGCATGGTCGGGAAGTGGAGCGGGCGCGTCGGCGACACGCCCATCGTCGGCGCCGGGACCTACGCCGACGAGCGCGTAGCGGTCTCCTGCACCGGCAGGGGCGAGGCGTTCATGCGTGCCGTCACCGCCAAGGCGCTCGCCGACGCCCTCGCCGCGGGAGCCGAGCTGGACAGTGCCTTGAGCGCGGCCCTCGAGGGCATCCGTCGCCAGGGCGGCACTGGCGGCCTCATCGCGGTGACGGCCGATGGCGCCTTCGGGATGGCGTTCAACAGCGCGAGCATGGCGCTGGCATGGAGCACCCCCATGGGTGCCGAGGCGCGCCTGTCTCGCGCCGCCGGCATCAACGTCATGCGCGCGCCCTGACCCGGGACCGTCGTACCTCGCTTCCGGCTAGTCCCCGACACGGGCGAACGTCCCTGGGACGGCACGGAACCCGGCGCTATGCTCGTGACGTGATTCACACGGTTACCGTCAACCCTGCGCTGGATCTGACCTACCGCGTTGACGAGATCGTGTTCGACGACACCGTGCGAGCCCAGCACGTGCTGCGCTCGGCCGGGGGCAAGGGGATCAACGTCAGCCGGGTGAGCGCTCGCCTCGGCCACCCCACGGTGGCGATGGGCTTCGTGGGCGGCCGCGCCGGCGAGGAGCTCCAGGAGCGGCTCGAGGCCGAGCAGGTGCGCACCTGGTTCAGCCACGTGGCCGGCGCGACCCGCACCAACCCCATCGTGCAGGACGACGCCGGGCACCAGATCAGGGTGTCCAGCCCGGGCGCCGGAGTGGCGGCCGAGGACGTCGACGCGCTCGTCGAGAGCCTCTTCGACCTGCGCGCGCCGGACGTCCTGGCGCTGTGCGGCAGCCTGCTCCCGGGCATGCCGAGCGACTTCTACACCACTGTGGCTCGGCGCGCCGCGGCAGACGGCATCCGTGTGGCGATCGACGCCGACGGTCCGCAGCTCGCCTCGGCGCTCGAGGCCGGAGCGTACATGATCAAGCCCAACCGCTACGAGCTCGAGCGCCTCACCAACCGCCAGGTTGGCACGCGCGAGGACGCCGTGGCGGCGTCGCGGCCGCTTCTCCGTCAGGGCATCGAGGTGGTGCTCACCAGCCTGGGACCGCAGGGCGCCGTGCTGGTGAGCGGCGATTGCGCCCTGCACGCCTACGCGCCGCGCGTCACGGTCGACTCGGCGGTGGGCGCCGGCGACGCGATGCTGGCCGGAGCGCTGGTCGCGGCCGTCGATGGGGCTCCGTGGGAGACCGTTCTGCGCCTGGGCGTCGCCTGCGGCACCGCCACCGCCATGACGCCCGGCACGGAGCTGTGTCAGGACAGCGATGTCGAGGCGCTGCTGCCGCGGATCGTGGTGGAGACGCTTTGAGGAGCGCCGGCCCGGCGCGGCGCATCACGCGACGACGACATGGCCTCGAGACCGGTCTCGAAAACCCGTACCTGTCACGAGAATCGCAAATGACGTGCGTCTCTTCACAAGCTGTGGGCGGATGGAGTACACTCCCGGTCGGCGCCTGGAACCGCGGGCGCCGCGGCCTCCGCCCGGAGGCTAGTCCAGACTCGAGGATTCCGCGATGAACTACGAACGCGCGCTCCGCAGCCTGTCGATCCAACACCACCTCCACATCGGCGCGACCGCACCGCGACCGGTGTTCGACGACGGCAGCGACCGCCGCCCGGAAGCCCCTCGGCCCGCCGCCGTGCGGCCGGCATTGACCCTGCGCACGCTCTTCCGCCGGCACCGCTGACGCGTCGCGCGCCCGGCCCGTCCGCAGCGGACGACGGGCCTCGCCGCCGCGTCACGCGCGGCCTGCCAGGCGTGGCCGCCGAGTGTCAGGCCCGTCGTCCGAGACGGCTCGGCGCTACGGCGCGCCGCCGTTCAGCACCTGGGGCCAGCCGTCGACCCACACCAGGGGGCGGAGGCGAAACGTGGGCCAGCCCCCCAGCTCTGCGTCGTAGGCGTGGTAGATGAGCACCTCGCCGTGGTCGGTGGCGACCACCGCTTCATGTCCGGGGCCGCGCCAACGGCCCTCGCCGGCGACCAGCAAGGTGCCGCCGCCTCGCAACATCGGCACCCCGGCGCGGTCGACCTAAGGGCCCGTGATGACGGGGGCACGGCCCACCCGGATGTTGTATGTGCTGTCGGGGCCGCGGCAGCAGGAGTCGAAGGACACGAACAGGTAGTAGTAGGGCGGACGGTAGACGCGGAACGGCGCCTCGATGGCGTGCGGCGGCTGCGGCCGGCTGGCGAGCGTGTAGAGGGTGGTGTCCGCGCTCGACGGCAGGCCGCTGACGGGATCGAGGCGCCGCAGCTCGATTCCGCTCCAGAAGCTTCCGAATGCCAACCACACGTTCCCATCCGCGTCGGTGGCGATGTTGGGGTCGATCGCGTTGACCGCATCCGAGGTCCGCGACTCGAGCACCATGCCCCGGTCGGTCCAGGCGTAGGCAGGGTCGTGCGGGTCGAGGGTCGGGCTGGTCGCCAGGCCGATCACCGAGCGGTTGCTGCCGAACGTCGAGATGGCGTAGTGGAGATGGTAGGTGCCGGCGAAGTAGGAGATGTCGGGCGCCCACACATCACGCACGCCGGGGACCTCCCGGCGGAACCAGTCGGGCGGCTTGAACCATACCCGGCCGCACAGGGCCCACGTCCGCAGATCGGGTGAGCAGTGGATGGGGATGCCGGGCCCCGTGCTGAAGAGGTACCAGGTGTCGCCCTGGCGGATCATGACGGGATCGTGGATCTGACGGATGCCGTCCTGCAGTGGCGGTCCGGCTCCGTCCGAACCGACGCCGGAGCCTGCGACGTCCTGGGCGGAAGCCCAAGCCATGCCGAGGAGGACGAGGCAGATCGCGACGAGGGTCGCGCCGCGGCCGGGCCCCTCGTTCGCCGGCCGCGCCCTCACGCGAGCTCGAAGCTCAGCGCCGTCACGGAATGCGGCTCGAAGCTGGTCTCGAAACGCGTACCGGATGCCCGCAGGGTCGCGTCGCGCACGCCGACCACGTCCGGGTGCTCGAAGCTGTTGACCGACTTCACGTCGGGACCGTTGATGACCTCGACCGCCACCGGACCCGCGAAGCGCCCGGCGTCGAGCCGGATCTCGGCAGTCATCTCCTCGTCCGGGCTGCGGTTCACCACGAACAGGGCGAGCCGCTTGGCCTTGGCGTCGAGGGTGGCCGACACGTCGAGGGTCCGCAGCGCCGGGGACCGCACGCTCGAGAACGTGTCGCCGCTCCAGTGCACGTCGAGCGCCACGCTACCGGCGGTGCGTCGGATCACCTCGAAGGGGAAGAAGGTCGTCTGCAGCAGCAAGCCGTCGGCGCGCGTGACGATCGGGGCGATGACGTTGACGATCTGCGCCAGGTTGGCCATCTTCACGGTGCGGGCGTGGCGGAAGAAGGCATTGAAGTGCATGGCGACCGCCAGAGCGTCCTCGAGGTTGTACACCTCCTCGAGCTTCTCCTCGTTGCCGGTGCGGTACCACACGTTCCACTCGTCCACCGCGATCGGGATCAGCTCCGCCATGGCGTTGGCCACCTGCAGCGCCCGCAGCAACCCCTCGTAGCCGCTCAGACGATCCTCCATCTGCTCGGAGATGGCCATGTAGCTGGCGTAGTCGTCGTCGGCGAAGCCGCGCTCGGTGTTGTTGCCGACGTACCAGTGCAACGCCAGATAGTCGATGAGACGGCCCGCCTGCTCGACGAGGAGCTGCGTGCGCTCGACCCAGTGCCTGTCCCAGACGCTCACGGCGGACGCCACGAGCTTGATGCTCGGGTCGGTCCACTTCATGACCTTGGCGTACTCGGTGAAGGCGCGTGCGTACTCGTCGGGGGTCTTCATCCCGATCTGCCAGGGCCCGTCCACCTCGTTGCCGATGCCCCAGTACCTGACGTTGTGCGGCCGTTCGTAGCCGTGCCGCTGCCGCAACTTCACCAGCGCGGTGTCCTTGGTGCCGTTGCAGTACTCCAGCCAGTCGCGCGCCTCGCGCATGTCGCCGTCGCCGACGTTGACCGCCAGGTAGGGCTCGGTGCCGAGGCGGCGGCAGAAGGCGACGAACTCGTTGGTGCCGAAGCTGTTCGGCTCGATGTCGTGCCAGGCGAGCTCCATGCGCGCCGGCCGGTCGTCCTTCGGGCCCACGCCGTCGCGCCAGCGGTAGCCGGACACGAAGTTGCCGCCCGGGTACCGCATGACCGGCATCGCCAGTCGCTTCAGCGCACTCAACACGTCCCGGCGCAGGCCGTCGGCGTCCGAGAGGGGGGACCCGGGGTCGTAGACGCCGCCGTAGATACAGCGGCCGAGGTGCTCCGCGAAGCCGCCGTAGATGTTCGGATCGATCGCGCCGACGATGCGCTCGAGGTCGATCTTGATGCGGTTGGCCATGGCTTCCTCCTGCGTGCGTAGGGGGGAGAGCGCCTCAGGGCGCCGCCCTCATGGCTGGCGACCAGCGCGCCGTCGAGGAAGACCCGGGCCGCACAGTCCACGGCTCCCAGGTGCAGCAGCACGCGAGCATCCGCCCACGCCTCCGGCACGCTCAGGCTGCGCCGGTACCACACGACGGGGTGGAAGCCAGCGTCGTTTACGCCCGACAGAGGCGCTTCCGGGGCGAACGGGACCTCGATGTGGCCGCTCCAGACCACGTCGCTCAAGCGCGTGGTAGGGCTGAAGCCGCACTCCCACCGGCCATCGAGGCTAAGACACCTGGAGCGCCTGAGCTGGGGCCGTGGATGCGACGCGTCCCCCATACCCTTCTCCCAATGCTCTGCCGGTCCTGGCGGCACTAGCCACTCCGTGCGGTTTCCATGCCCTTCATGCACCGGCACCCAACAGGATTTGAACAAGTTGAGCATAGGCAAGCGTTTTCTCGGGTGTCAAGGTCGCATGTCCCTCGCCAAGACACCGTGCGCCAGGGCCAGCGTGCCTACCCCTCGACGCGGATCCCGCCCTTCTCCACCAGCCAGTCCACCGCTTCCTTGACGGCCTCGAACGTCCCGCGAGGGGTGTAGCCCAGCAGGTGGCGCGCCTTCTCGATCGAGGCATTGGGGGAGCGCCCAACGTGGTCGAGGGTCACGGCCGCATCCCCCTCGTCGACCTGCGCCCGCCACGCCTCCCACGGCAAGAACGCGAGCTCCGCCTCTCGGCCGAACCAGCGTGCGACCTCGCGCGCATACCCCTGCAGCGTCACGGCCTGTGGTGAGACGACGTGGAAGCTCTCGCCCACGGCGACGCTCCAGTTCAGGATGGCGAGCTCGAAGGCCGCCGCGACGTCATCGGCATGGACATGGTGCAGCGTGGCGAGCCCGCGCCCGGGCAGGCCCAGGCGACGACCGTTGGCGAGCCGCTCGAAAACCCCCAGGTCGAGGTTCCCGGCGGGGTTCACCGGCGCCCAGCCGGGCCCGACGATGTGGCCGGGGTGGAGCACGGTGGCCGCAAAGCCGCCGAGGCGGGCCCGCTCCAGCAGGTAGGCTTCGATCGCCGCCTTGCCGACCCCGTACGCGCCGTACGGCCGGCGCGGTGCGCTCTCCAGGGTCGGCACCAGTTCGGCGGGTCCGTGGACCCAGATGGTCCCGCAGTGAAGGAAGTGCTGCACCCGTCCTTCAAGCGCCTCGACGAGCTGCCGGCAGCTTTCCGGCTGGAAGCAGATGAGATCGACCACGATGTCAGGCTCGAGCGCCGCGATGCGCGCCCCGAAGGCGCCGCGTGCCTCCTCCTCGGCGCGGTCGAGGCGAACCCGCTCGAGCGAGCCCGATGCAGGCCACGGCTTGTAGGGTGCACGCTCGCCTCGGCTGAGCGCGACGACCTCGTGCCCGAGAGCGATGAGGCGGGGAACCAGGTAGCTGCCGATGTGGCCGGTGGCGCCTATGACCACGGTGCGCATGGTGAATCCTCCTTCGGAGCTCTCGATCACGCCAGGGTCGTGTTCTGTGGCGCGACGAACCGCCGCGCCGCCGGTCGGGGAGCGAAACGGCCCGCCGTGACGTGGTCACGGCTCGCTGAGGCGGCACCGCACCGCGACCGGCATCGCAACGGCCGCCGCGACCCGCGTCCCCGTGGCACCGGGTGAACGCCACGGCGCGTTCAGGTGGCGCAGCGGCCGCGTCGGCGACGGGGGCGCCGCGCTACTTCCGCTGCAACCACACCGCCATCTCCCCGGGGCCTCGGTGCGACCAGGCGTAGTAGGGGATCAGCGTCAGACCGCCGCCGCGGAGCACGACCACGCCCCCAAGGAGCCCGCCGCTACGCTCCGGAGCGAGCCGAACATCGTCGGCGAGCGCGAGGTCGAGCGCGTGGCCGTCGTTGTCGGCAGCTTCCGCGCAGTAGACCAGCGGGCCACGTTCCACCGCCACGCGACCCGCGTCGGCCTCAACCGCGTCGTGCGCCAGCACCCGTCGTACGGGCATGGGCAACGTCAGCTCGACCACATCGCCTGCGCGCCATTCGCGGCGGATGTCGAGGAAGCCGTCCACCAGCGCCGCCTCGAACGGCTCACCGTTGACCAGGACACGCACGGCGTCCGCGGTGGGGTCGAGGTAGCGGTAGAGTTCGCTCGGTACCGGCCGGCCGCCAGCCCAGCCTGGCAGCCGCGCGCGCAATGCGAACTCGGTGGGCGCCGCCGGCGCCAGCTCCAGCCGCACATGGCCGTCCCACGGGTAGTCGGTGGCCTGGGCCAGCACGACCTCGGTGCCAGCGACCCGGACGCTCGCCTTGCCACCGACGTAGAGGCCGACATGAAGACGGTCGTCGCGCACCGCGTAGACCCAACCCGGCAGCGACGGCATGGCGCGAACGACGTTCGTCGGGCAGCACGATACTTGGAACCAGGGGCTCCGGCTTGCGCCCTCGCCCACGTTGAACGCGAAGCGCCCGTCGGAGGCGAGCGGGTTGACGTAGAAGAAGCGGTCGCCGCTGAGGGCCACACCTGCGAGGAAGCCGTTGTAGAGCGTGCGCTCCAAGACGTCGAGGTAGCGGGCATGGCCGTGCAGCAGGAACATCCGGTGATTCCACATGATGTTCGAGAAGGCCGCGCAGGTCTCGGCGTACGCCGTGTCGTTGGGGAGCTCGTAGTCCTCACCGAACGACTCCTGCTCGTGGCGGGAGCCGATCCCGCCCGTCAGGTAGAGCTTGCGTCCCACCACGTTGTCCCAGATGCGGTCGATCGCGGCGAGGAACCCGGGCGCCTCGGCCAGCGCCGCCACGTCCGCCATCGAGGAGTACATGTAGCCCGCACGCACCGCGTGCCCCACCGCCTCCGTCTGTTCGATGACGGGCCGGTGATCCTGTGAGTAGGGCCCGTACAGCTCGCGGCTTTCGGCCCGGCCCCGCGCCTCCAGGAAGCGCTGCGCGAGCTGCAGAAGGCGCTCGTCCCCGGTCGCTCGGTAGAGCTTCACCAGGCCGAGCTCGATCTCCTCGTGGCCGGGTGCAGCCAGACGCCCTTCGGGCCCGAACTCGGCCTCGACCAGAGTCGCGCTCTTGAGCGCGATGTCGAGCAGACTGCGCTTGCCGGTGGCTGCGAGATGCGCGGCCGCCGCTTCGTAAAGGTGCCCCAGGTTGTAGAGCTCGTGGCTCATGTAGAGGTGGCTCCAGCGCTCGAGGCCCTCCACGTCCGGCCTGAGCGTGCTCCCCGGTATCGTCCGCGAGGTGTAGAGGTAACCGTCCTTCTCCTGGGCCGCCCCGATGAGCTCGATCAGCCGGTCCAGCTCTGCCTCGAGTCCCGGATCTGCCTCCGTCTGCAGCGCGTAGGAGGCCCCCTCGATCACCTTGAACACATCGGAGTCGTTGAACTGGGTCCCGACGTGCACGCCCTCGGCCCGGCCGGCGGCACGGGCGAAGTTCTCCACGCGATCGGTCTCCTCGCAGCGCGCCAGGGTGTAGGGCACGGTCACCGACCGGTGCGTCTCCAGACGCGGGCGCCAGAAGGCATCCTGCACCTCCACGCTCGTGAACGGCACGGGCTGGAGCGGGTAGTCGCGGGTGCGTCCTTCTTCGGCTCGGGTGCTCACGGCGGTCTCCCTTCACAGGGAACTCGAGACGATGCGTCATCGCCGGCCGGCATGACCGGGACCTGCCCCTCTCCCTGGGGTCCGAGTAGGGTGTCCAGAAAGGCCCACCAACGACCTGCCGTGCGGCCGCACGGTTCCGATGCGAGCGTTCACATCGTACCACGTCGCGGTCACGCCGCTCAAGCCGAGCCAAGCCTACAAATCCCGACGGACAAGCAAGAAACCGCCCTGATTCGCTGGCAATGCCGTGGGCGCCCCGAGCGCCGGGCGAGGGGTGCCCGTAGCGGGCCGCGTCGGCTATTTCCCGAACACGTTGGGGAGGTCCTCGAACTCGATGAGCACCTCGCGAGGCTTGCTGCCCTGGTGCGGGCCCACCACCCCGAGCGCCTCCAGCGAGTCCATCAGCTTGCCGGCGCGGGCGTGCCCCACTTGCAAGCGGCGCTGCAGCCTGGACACGCTCGCCTGCCCCTCGTTGACCACCAGCTCGGCGGCGGTGCGCAGCTTGTCGTCGTTCCAGTCGATCAGCCGGCTGGCGTCGGACTCGAACGAGCTGGGCGGATCGAAGTCCGCACCGTACGCCTCCACGAAGTCGTCATCGAAGTACTGCCGCCGCATGAACGCCCCCAGCTTCGCCACCTCGCGCTCGCTCACGAACGGCCCCTGCAGCCTGACTGCCTTTACCAGCCCCGGC
>CAYOXR010000255.1:0-3359 GCA_964407955.1 uncultured bacterium
GACCGATGATGTGGCGGTCGAGCTCCTCCACGATCTGCAGCGGCGTGAGCTCGGTTGCGCGGGCCAGTAGGGCATCGGCGCTCATGTGCGGGCCTCGCCTTCCTCCGTGGCCGCCTTGGACGCTCCGCCGGCCACCAGCACGGTGGCGTTGCCGCTGGTGTAGATGTCGATCTCGGCGGCGATGGCCAGCGCCTTGCGAGCGATTTGCTCGGCATCGAGGTCGGTCTCGCGCAGCAGCGCCGTGGCGGCCGCCTGCGCGTAGGGTCCGCCGGAGCCCACGGCGGCGACCGGCTCGTCGGGGGAGATGACGTCGCCGGCTCCCGACAGGGTGAGGATCTGCTCGTCGTCCGCAACGATCAGCATGGCCTCCAGGTTGCGCAGGGCGCGGTCGGTGCGCCACTCCTTGACCGTGTCCACCGAGGCCTTGAGCAGGTTTCCCTTGGCCGACGCCAGGTACCCCTCGAACTTGTCGAGGAGCGTGAAGGCGTCGCTGACCGCGCCCGCGAAGCCGGTGATCACGGCGCCGTCGGCGAGCGTGCGCACCTTGACGGCGCCGCTCTTCACGATGGTCTCGCCGAGGGTGACCTGGCCATCACCGGCGATGGCGGTCACGCCGTCCCGGTGGACGGCCACGATGGTGGTGCCGTGCATGCGGTCCATACGCCCAAGAGCCTATCAGAGCGGCGCCGGCCGGCGGGTATCCGTCGCCCGGGGTCCGACCTCGCAGTCGGCACACCGCTCAGCGAACCCGGAGCGGCCGCCTTGCCAACACCCCGATCTCCCTCCGGTCGCTCTGGTAACGGATCTCGTAGGCACCCGGTTCGGGCGGGACCTCGAGCGTCAGCGGCGAGCCCTCCCTGGTGTAGGTGTAGGGGCCGTATTTGCCATCCTGAGCGTCCACAGGCACGATGGTCAGGTAGTCCGACGGGCCGTTCGGGCCGGTCCACCGCACCTGGATGCGGTCGCCGGCGTCGGCGACGTCAGGGGCGTCGATGGTGACCGGCACGCCGGGCTCCACCTGCACCGCGACGCGGCCGAGCACCCGCGAGGGTTCCGCGTCGTTCTGGTAACGCAGCTCGTAGGAACCGGGCTGCATGGGCGCCTCCAAGGTGAGCGTCGACTGCGGCTCGGTGACGTAGGCATAGGACGCATACACGCCGTCTCTGGCTGACGCCGGCACGATCGTCACGTAGTCCGAGTGGTTCGCGGGGCCGCTGACGCGGACCTCGAAGCGCTCGCCGGCGCGCACGCTGGGAGCAGCCGTGAGCTCGATGGCGGCGGCCACAACGCGGATCGGGTAGGCGGCGAAGACGCGGCCGTGCGCGTCGGAACGGTCGGTGGAGTAGCGAAGCTCGTAGTCGCCCGGCACGAGCGGTGCGCGCAGCGTGAGCGGGCTGCCCTCCTTGGTGTACGCGTAGTCCTTGTAGGTCCCCTCCGGCGCGCCCTTCGGGACGATCGTGATGTAGTCGCTGACGGCGTCCGGTCCCGTCCAGCGGACCTGGAAGTCGGCGCCGGCGGTCACCTGCCCGGTCGCCTCGATGGTGATCGGCTTGGGCGGTAGCACCGTGAAACGTGTCCGTGCCAGCACCGTTCCGCGGTCGTCGTCGGACTGGTAACGCAGCTCGTAGGTGCCGGCATCGGACGGCGCCGTGAATGCGAGCGTCTTGCCCTCGTGGGTGTACTGGTAGCTTCCGTACGTGCCGTCGGCCGCGTCTGGTGCCACCAGCGTCACGTAATCCTTGGGCCCATTCGGGCCGGTCCATGCCACCTTGAACGTGGCACCGGCGAACACCGCCTCGTCCAGCACCTTGAGCGTGGCCGGGCTCGGCGTGACCGAGAGGTCGTGGCGGGCGGCGACGGTACCGGCGCTCAGGTAGCGGAGCTCCAGGCGGGTCGGCTCGAGAGGCGCCACCGCTTCGAGTTGGCTCACGTCCTGCACGTAGCCGACCAGGTCGCCGGCGGCGCTGTCTGGCGCCCCGGCGGGCACCGTGACGATGGCGTCGCCCGCCACTGGCTGACCCTGCCAGCGGACGGTGTAGCGCGTCCCTGCCGGCACCTCGGCCGGCGCGTCCAGCGTGACGGAGGCCGCCGTGATGGTGGGGGCTGCGGGCACCACGTCCTTGACCGCGCCCTGCAGGGCGGCGGCCAGGCTGGCAGCGTCGTCGGCGGCCACGAACGTGGCGACCTTGCCGAAGGCCGCCGCCGCCGGCGCGATCAGATCGAAGCCGATGACCCTGAGCTCAATCGGCGGCTGAGCGGCCGCGAGCGCCGCCACGGCCCCCGCCAGGTTGCCGGCACAGCCCTCCTCGCCGTCGGTGACCAGCACGATGAGGCGACGGCCGCCGCCGGGAGCGAAGTCCCCCACCGCTGCTTCTAGCGATCGCACGATGGGCGTGGCGCCGAGCGCCGTTACCGCGTCCACCGTGGTCTGCAGCGCGGCCTTGTCGACGCCTGCGAGCGGGACGAACAGCCGGGTGTCCTCGCACGCGCCGCTGGCGAGGGCGTCCACACGAGAGCCGTAGACCCTGAGCCCGACATCCAGGCCGGCATCAGGCAGGTTGCGGATGAAGTCCGACAACGCCTGCTTGGCGGCGTCGATGCGATACCTCCCGTCGGCGACACGGTTCCACATCGAACCGGAAGCGTCCAGAACGAGCTCGACCTGGGTTGTAGGCGTAGCTTGAGCCGAAGCGAGAACGACGGTGGCGAGCAGGCCAACGAGCAGCATGACCCGACGCATGACGTCCCTCCTGAGGAGACCGACCCCGCTCCAGTCTACTCGGCGGAGAGGCTCACCGCACGCCCCGGCGGCGTCGTCCGAATGCGCTCAGTACGTCCCGGGGCGACCGTCCGGAGGCGGGTTAGCATGGCGGCATGCTAGCCTACGCCTTCGCCGGGGGTTGGATCGAGCTGATCGTCGGTCCCATGTTCAGCGGCAAGTCCGAGGAGCTCATCCGCCGCGTCAACCGAGCCCTCATCGCCCGGCAGCGGGTGCAGGTGTTCAAGCCTGCCATGGACGACCGCTACATACCGGCGGCGGTGGCGTCGCACGACGGCCGCTCCGTGGAGGCGGTGCCTGTGGCGGACACGGCCGGCCTCCGCACCCTGCTCGATGACGACACGCAGGTCGTTGCGGTGGACGAGGGGCAGTTCTTCGACGAGGCGCTGGTGGCGCTCGCGCTCGAGCTCGCCGACGCCGGCAAGCGCGTGATCGTGGCGGGCCTCGACCTCGACTTCCGTGGTGAGCCGTTCGGGCCGATGCCGGCCCTGCTGGCCCATGCCGAGGTGGTGGAGAAACTCACCGCCATCTGCTCGTGCGGGCGCGCGGCCACGCGCACGCAGCGCCTCATCGGCGGCCA
>CAYOXR010000256.1:0-8564 GCA_964407955.1 uncultured bacterium
AACACGCGTGGCGCCAGCGCGAACACGGCAAGGCCCGCACAGGCCGCCAGCAGCACCGCCGTGAGGGCGTTCTCGTCGAGCCGCATGGCTCACGCTAGCTGGCGGACGCGGCACCGCGGCAGCGGCCTAGGCCGCTGCCGGCCGCGCGTGGGCAGACGACGCCCGGCACGTCCTGGCGCAGGCCGGGGCCCCCGCAACGCCGTCCCGGCGCGGGTGCGGCCCACGGCGGCGCCAGCAGGCTGCCGGCGCCAACGAAACGAGGGCCGGGGCGCATCGCGGCCCCGGCCCTCGCCGGCTCACGTGGAAGTCGAGCGCGTCACACGGCCTTGGAGTAGTTCTCCGCGACCGTCGACCAGTTGACGACGTTCCAGAACGCCTGGATGTAGTCCGGACGCCGGTTCTGGTAGTTGAGGTAGTAGGCGTGCTCCCACACGTCCAGCCCAAGAATGGGCGTGTGGCCGTTCATCAGGGGCGAGTCCTGGTTGGGCAACGAGTAGACCTGCAGCTTGCCGAAGGCGTCGACGACCAGCCACGCCCAGCCGGAGCCGAAGCGGTCGGCCGCCGCGCTTGCGAAGGCCTGCTTGAAGGCGTCGAAGCCGCCGAAGGTCTGGTTGATGGCGGTGGCGAGGTCCCCGCTGGGCTGCCCGCCTCCCTGCGGCCCCATCACCTGCCAGAACAGCGAGTGGTTGGCGTACCCGCCGCCGTTGTTCCGCACCGCCGTCTGGATGTCCGCCGGCACGCTCTCCAGGTTGCCGAGCAGCGCTTCGACGCTCTTGTCGCCCAGCTCCGGATGCTTCTCCAACGCAGCGTTCAGCTTGTTCGTGTAGCCCGCATGGTGCTTGCCATGGTGGATCTCCATCGTACGAGCATCGATGTGCGGCTCGAGGGCATCCTTGGCGTAAGGTAGATCTGGCAGTTTGAAAGCCATTCTTCTCCTCCCACATGTTCACGGAATCGGGATCGAACCGGAATGGGCATCCGGACTGTGCCGAGTCTAGCAGTTGTGTGTCAGACCGCGTTTTCCGGGCCAACATTGGGGCCCCGCCGCGACGGGCGCGGCGAAGGCCGTCGCCGGCCGGTCGCTCACGCCGGCCCCGACAGTGCCCGCGCCGCGGCACAGAACGCCTCCTCGTGCGCCGCCGAGTAACACACCATCACCACCCGCTCCGGCAACGCGTGGCGGTCGAGGAAGTCGCGGACGCTCGTGAGCGCGACGCGGGCCGCCGCGGCGACGGGGTAGCCGAAGACGCCGGTGCTGATCGCCGGGAAGGCCACGGACCGCAGGCCGTGCGCGGCGGCGAGCTCGAGCGAGCGCCGGTAGCAGCTCGCGAGGAGCTCCGGTTCACCGGCGTCGCCGCCCTGCCACACCGGACCCACGGTATGGATGACGTGCCGAGCGGGCAGCCGGTAGCCAGCCGTGAGCTTGGCGTCGCCGGTCGCGCAGCCGTTCAGGGTCCGGCACTCGGCCAGCAGCTGCGGGCCGGCGGCGCGGTGGATGGCGCCGTCGACGCCGCCGCCTCCCAGCAGGCCGGCGTTCGCCGCGTTGACGATGGCATCGACCTCGACGGTCGTGATGTCACCCCGGGTGATCTCGACGCGGTCCATACCCACCTCCAAGCGCCCGAGCCGCCGGCCCCGGGTCCCCGCCGCGTCCCCGCCTCACCGGCGCCACGCGCGTCACGCCCCGCTGAACCCCGTCACGGGCGCGTCACACCGCGCTGCGCCGCACCGAGTCCGCTCCTCAGCCGGTCACGCGCACCAGCACCCGGCCCACGGTGGCACCCACCAGGATGTCCTCGATCGCGCCCTCGAGCGCGTCCAGCCCGACCTCGCTCACCAGACCCGGGATGTCGGCCAGTCCCTCGACGCGCCATTCTCCGGCAAGCCGGTGCCACATCGCACGCCGGCGCTCGGCGGAATAGTGCTGCGAGTCGATCCCGAGCAGGGCGACGCCCCGCAGGATGAACGGGAACACGCTGACCGACAGCTCGGCTCCGCCCACGACGCCGCAGGCTGCGACAGCGCCACCCACGACGGTGCTCTTGAGCAGTCCCGCCAGCGTGTCTCCGCCGACGGTGTCGATGCCTCCCCCGTAGAGCCCCTTGAGCATCGGCCGCGTGGTGGGCGCAGCCAGCGTCTCTCGCTCCAGGAAGTCGGTTGCGCCCAGTCGCGCCAGCAACGGGAGCGCCGAGGCGGTCCCCGTGCTCGCGACCACCTCGTAGCCGGCGCGCGCCAGCAGCGCCACCGCCAGGCTCCCCACGCCGCCGGACGCCCCGGTCACGACCACCGGCCCGAGTTCCGGCGTGACCTCGACGCGCTGAAGCAGCTCCAGCCCCATCGCCGCGGTCAGGCCGGCGGTGCCCAGCACCATGGCCTCGCGCTCGTCCAGCCCCTCCGGCAACGGCACCAGCCAGTCGCCGGGGACACGCACGATCTCGCCGAAGCCCCCGTCGGTGTCCATGCCCAGGTCGTAGCCGGTGCACAGCACGCGGTCACCGGGCGCGAAGCCCGGGTCCCGCGAGGTCAGCACCGTGCCGGCGGCATCGATGCCCGGCGTATGCGGGTAGCTGCGGGTCACGCCGCGGTTGCCGCTGGCGGACAGGGCATCCTTGTAGTTCAGCCCCGAGTACGCCACGCGCAGCGTGACGTCGTTGTCCGGAAGAGCGGCGGTCGGGACCGCGCGGACGACGCGGCGGACGCGCTCGCCCTCGAGCTCCACCCGGAAGGCTCGGAACTCGGTGGGGACGTCGCGACCAGCCGCCTCGGGAGCCATGGCCCATGCTACCGCGCGTTCCCACCGACCTGAGCGCGGCGACGCGGGGCTCCCGGTCCCGGCCAACTCATCCGGGCTCTTGTAGACTGCGGAGCATGAACCCACGACAGTTGACGCTCGTCACCGTGATCGTTGCGATCGTGGTGCTGGCGGTGGTGCTGGTGGTGCCCCGACTGACCTCGAACAATGCGCAGGCAACCGGTCCGTCGGGCAACTCCACCAAGCTCGATTACACCGGCCAGCCCGTGATCGGCGCCGCCGACGCACCGGTCAAGCTCGCCCTGTTCGAGGACTTCCTGTGCCCGCACTGCGCCGAGTTCTCCGATCAGGTGTGGCCACAGATCAAGCGTACCTACGTCGACACCGGCAAGGTCAGGGTGTGGTACTTCTACTTCCCGGTGATCAGTCAGGTGCAGTCGCGCGTCATCGGCGGCCTGGGACAGTGCGTGTACCTGCAGAGCGACTCCACCTTCTGGAATCTGGAGCCGATCTTCATGCGCGCGCAGCAGCAGCTCGTCAACACCGCCAAGGCGATCGACATCGCCACCACCTACGCGCCGAACCTCGACAAACAGAAGCTCCAGCAGTGTGTCGACAACGACGTGGGGGCCAAGGTGGTCGACAAGGACAACGCCATCGCCCACGGCCTGGGCCTTCAGGGGACGCCCAGCGTCCTCCTCGACGGCCAGCTGGTGACAGACCACACCTGGGCCGGCGTGAAGAAGGCCATCGACGCTGCCTTGAAGAAGGCCGCCAGCGGCACCTGATGCGCGGCGAAGGCAACCTCTACCTGGCCTGGCTGGTGGCGCTGGCAGCGACGCTGGGGAGCCTGTACTTCTCGGAGGTGCGCCACTTCGTGCCGTGCACGCTGTGCTGGTACCAGCGCATCCTCATGTACCCGCTTGCGATCGTGCTCGGCATCGCCAGCTACCGCCAGGCCAGCACCATCCGCCTGTACGTGCTGCCGCTGTCGATCCTCGGCATCGGCTTCGCCACCTACCACGTCCTCGAGCAGCACATCCCGGGCTTCGGAGCGCCGGGCCTGTGCAAGGCCGGCATCCCGTGCAGCCTCCACTACATCGACTGGCTCGGCTTCATCACCATCCCGCTGCTGTCGCTGGTCGCGTTCGCGCTCATCACCCTGCTGCTCGCCTCGATGCGGCGCGGCCGTAACGCGGGCGTGTGACGGCCGCGGTCGCGACGGAGCGGACCGCGCGGGTGGAAGCGGCACGGCCGTGAGCAACTACCGCCGATCCCTTGCCTTCCACCTCCGCATCGGCGACACGCCGCCGGGCGCGCCCGCGCGCCCGGACGACGCCACGCTGGCATTGCGGATGCGTCTGCTCCGCGAGGAGACCGGCGAGGCGCTGGCCGCGCTCGACGCGTTGGCGCACACGAGCGGCGGCGCCGCAGCCGAGCCGCAGCTGGCCGCCGCCGCCCACGAGCTGGCCGACCTGCTGTACGTTGCCTACGGCACGTTCGTCGCGCTCGGCGTCGATGCCGACGGCGTCTTCGCCGAGGTCGACGCCGCCAATCTGCGCAAGGCGGGCGCGCCGCGCCGCGGCGACGGCAAGCAGCTGCGGCCCGACGGCTGGCAGCCCGCGGATGTGGCCGGCGTGCTCGCTTCTCAGCGGCGCAACGGCGCCCAGGGACGCATCATCGCCGAGCTGGCGCCGGACGAGAGCGCTGCTGCCAACGGCTGACAGGCGATCCGCTCACGCCTCGGCGACGATCTCGACGCCGACGCGGACCTCGTCGGGCGGCCGGAAGCGCTGCTCGAAACGGCGCTGAAACTCCTCCCAGGCGACCTCGCCGTGGGCTCGCCCCTGCTCCTCACACCACATCAGGAACGGCACCAGGTAGGAGCGCGCGTTCTTGAGCTCTTCGAAGAAGATGCGGGCACTGAGCCCGCCGCGCTCCAGGTAACCGGCATCGTGGAAGGCCCGCATGGCCGCGCCGCGGTCGTAGGCGACGCGGCGGAACTGCGGGCGCCACTCGCCGCCCTCCAGGCTGAGCACGAGGTACTGCGCCCGCGGGTCGCCGTTGAACGGCGAGCCCACGGCGCCCGTGTTCAGCACCAGGAAATGCCCCCAGCGACGCTGCAGCGGGCGGTGGGTGTGCGAGCCCACGAGCACGTCCGCAGGGTGCATCTGGGTGATCTCGGAGATCGCCTCGTCGGTGAGGTGGCGGCCGTAGCCCTCGCGGTAGTGCCGCGGGCTGCCGTGCGCGATCAACAGGCTGGGCGCGCCCGCCACGTCGATGCGCACCGTGAGGGGCAGGCGCCGGATGATCGGGATCAACCCGGCCCGCTGCAGGTCGCGGGCGGCGATCGCGGCACTGGACCAGAAGTCGTCCTCGAACCACTCCCTCGGCAGGCTCGGGTCCTCATCGACCCACATGCGCAGGAGGTCGTCGTGGTTGCCCAGCGTGCCGTCGTGTGGCACGTCGCTCAGGCGTCGCATCGCCTCCACGTTGCCGGGGCCGCGGTTGACGATGTCGCCATTGACCACCAGACGGTCGACGTCGAGGGTGTCGATGTCGGCCAGCACCGCCTCCAGCGCGGGCACGTTGGCATGGATGTCGGCGATGACGGCGACCCTCACGGTAGTCCACTCTAACAGCGGCCCAATGGCCGCCCTAGGCCAATGCGGCCAAAGCCGCACGGCGCATGATGTCGAACGGAGGCGGCACGTCGAACCAGCGCTCGAAGGCCAGCCCCGCCTGCGCCACCAGCATGGGCAGACCGTTCTGCGCCCGCAGCCCGGCCGCCCTGGCAGCGGCGAGCAGCGGCGTCTCCACCGGCCGATACACCAGGTCGACCACGGCGCCGGTGCGCGGCAGCACGCCCGGCGAGAGGGGGGACTCGCCGGCCGCCGCGCCCGCCATCCCGAGCGGCGTCGCCTGCACCAGCAGCGCCGCCTCGGCCACTGCGCCTGCCAGCTCCTCGGGCCGCAACACCATCACGATGCCGATGTGGGCGAGGTCGTCGGCCAGGGCGCGTGCGCGCGCCGCCGTGCGGTTGTGCACCGCCACCCGCGCCCCGGCGCGCAGCAGGGCTCGCGTCACCGCCCGGGCCGCCCCGCCCGCCCCCAGCACCACGCACGCCGCGGCCGCCGGATCGAGCCCGAGCTCGGCCAGGGCCAGCATGAAGCCTGCGCCGTCGGTGTTGTCCCCGATCAGGCGGCCGCCGTCGCGCGTCACCGTGTTCACGGCACCCGTGTCGCGGGCCGTCTCGCTGAGCCCGTCCAACCAGCGCATCACGGCCTGCTTGTGCGGGATGGTCACGTTGCCACCGACCACCTCCCGCCCTCTGAGCGCGGCGACCGCGTCGCCGAGCCCCTCCGGGGGCACGTCCAGCGCATGGTAGCGGGCATCGATGCCGAGCGCCTCCAGGGCGGCATTGTGCATCGCCGGGCTCAGCGAATGGCCGGCAGGGTGCGCGAGAAGCACGACGCGGCGCGTCACCTCACGCGGTGGCGGCGGGGCGCAACTGGGCGTGGAGCACCTCCAGCGCCCGGTCGACGTCCTCGTCGCTCACCTGGTGGTGCAGCACCAGCCGCACGCGCTGCGGCCCCCAGACGTTGACCCGCAGGCCCTGCTGGGCGCAGCGCTGGCCGAACGCGGCGGCGTCGGCAACGCCCAGGAAGACCATGTTCGTCTGCACGCTCGCCAGGTCGAGCTCGACGCCGGGTAGGCCGACCAGCCCCTCGGCCAGCCGCCGGGCGCGGGCGTGGTCCTCGTGCAGGCGCTGCGGCATGGTCTCGAGCGCCACCAGGCCCGCCGCGGCCAGCACCCCCGCCTGGCGCATGCCGCCGCCGAGGAGCTTGCGGTAGCGGTGCGCCCTGGTCAGGAATTCCTCACTGCCCAGCAGAACGCTGCCCACGGGGGCGCCAAGGCCCTTGCTCAGGCAGATCGAGACGCTGTCGAAGCCGGCGCACACCTCGGCGATGTCCGCGCCCAGGGCGGTTGCGGCGTTGAAGGCGCGCGCACCGTCGAGATGCACGGGCAGTCCCTCGTCGTGAGCCAGCTTCACGACCGCACGGCTGACCTCGAGCGGCACCACGGTGCCGCCGCCGCCGTTGTGGGTGTTCTCCAGCGTCACCAGGCCGGTGGGGGCGTGGTGACGGGCGTCACGATGGATCGCGGCACGTACGGCCTCGACGGCGGGCACGCCGGCGGGCGCCGGCACCAGCCGCGGAATCAAGCCGCCAACGGCGGCCATGCCCGCCAGCTCGTGGTTGTAGATGTGGGCGCCCTCGGGCGCGATGACCTCCTGGCCGCGCTCGGTGTGCGTGGTCAGCGCCACCAGGTTGCTCATGCTGCCGCTCGGCATGAACAGGCCAGACTCGAAGCCGGCGCGCTCGGCCAGCGTGCGCTGCAACCGGTTGACGGTGGGGTCCTCGGCGTAGACGTCGTCGCCGACCTCGGCCTCGGCCATGGCCTTGCGCATGGCCGGCGTGGGTTTGGTGACGGTGTCGCTGCGAAGGTCGATGACGTGCATGGCGGCATGCTACCCCAGGCTCAGCCGCCGTCAAAGCGCTCCCGGTACTCGCACAGGGTCGGCAGGCCGACGTTGCCGCCACAGATGACGAGCACCATCCGGGCGTCGTCGCCGACACGGCCGCTCCGGCGCAGCCGGCGCGCGGCCGCGAGCGTGCAGCCGGCCGCCAGCTCGGCGCTGACCTTGGCCCGCTCGAGAAGCCACAGCACGCCCTGGTAGGCGTCTGCATCGGAGACCACCACGACCTCCTGGGCCAGGCGGCGCACCACGTCCAGCGCGAGGTCGCAGGTCGTCGGGGCGCCCAGGGTGTGCGCCAGCGAGGTGGGCTCGATGCTCAACGGCCTGCCGGCCTCGAGCGAGCGCGTCATGACGTCCGCGCCCTCGGTCTCCACGCCCCACATCCGGACACCCGGAAGCCGACCGTCCAGGGCCGTGGCGACACCGCCGAACAGGCCCCCTCCGCCGATGCTGACGACCACGTCGGTGGCGCTCGGCAGGTCCTCTGCGATCTCCAGCCCCAGGGTGCCGTTCCCGGCCATCATCGACGCGGGGGCGAAGGGGTGGAGCCCTGCCCAACCCTCCTGCTCGTAGCGCTGATAGCGCTCGAAAGAGGCCGGGATGCCGGCCGTGAGCTCCACCTCGGCGCCGTAGCCGCGCGTGGCATCGAGGTAGTTGGCCGGCGTGGCCTCGGGCATCAGCACGCGGCAACGCACGCCCAGCTCGCGCGCGGCGTAGGCCGCACCCTGGGCGAAGTTGCCGCCGCTGACCGCCACCACGCCGCGCTCCCGGGCCTCCGGAAGCACAGCCTGCAGCTGTGCGAAGGCCCCGCGCGGCTTGAACGAACCGGTCTTCTGGAAGAGCTCCAGCTTGAGCCAGACCTCGCACCCCAGCTCCTGCGAGAGACTGTCGCTGCGCTGGAGCGGTGTGCGCCGGACGTGCCCCGCGATGGTCTCGCGGGCCGCCTCGATGCGTGCGAGATCGAGCATGCTCCTCTCCTTCCGCGGGCGCCGCTGCCGGGCCCGCTCAGCCGACGATCATGCCGGAGTCGGTGACGGCGAGCTCAGCGGCCAGCCAGGCCTGGAAGGCGGCCAGCCCCCGGCCGTACATCGCCTCGCGGCGCTCGCGCTTGCCCTCGCCCTTGCGCTTCCCAGCGGCAGGGACCAGCCCCCAGTTGGCGTTCATCGGCTGGAAGCCGTCGGGGTTGGCACCGGAGAGGAAGCGCACCAGGCCGCCGAGCATGCTCTCCTCCGGTGGCACCACGGCTGCCACGCCGAGGGCGCGGCGGCCGGC
>CAYOXR010000257.1:0-3330 GCA_964407955.1 uncultured bacterium
GCAGGCCGCGCTCTACGACCTGGTGTGGAAGCGCACCGTCGCCACCCAGATGGCCGACGCCCGCCTGAAGTTCGTCACCGCTCGCATCCTGGCGGACACCGCGCAGGGTGAGGCGACGTTCCGTGCCAGCGGCCGCACGACCCTCTTCCCCGGCTTCTTCAGAGCTTACGTGGAAGGCTCGGACGACCCCGAGGCGGCGCTCGAGGACCGCGAGCAGCCGTTGCCGGAGCTCGCCGAGGGCGACGTGCTCGACATCGTCGAGGTGTCGGCCGAGGGACACGAGACGAAGCCGCCGGCACGCTTCACCGAGGCGTCGCTGGTCAAGCTGCTGGAGAGCGAGGGCATCGGGCGGCCCAGCACCTACGCCAGCATCATCGACACCATCCAGCGTCGCGGGTACGCTCGCAAGAACGCCTCGCAGCTGGTGCCGACGTTCGTGGCCTTCGCCACCAACAACCTGTTGGAGCGGCAGTTCGCTCGGCTCGTGGACACCGAGTTCACCGCCAACATGGAGGCCGCGCTGGATGACATCGCGGCCGGAGCGCTCGCTTCCACCCCTTACCTGCGCGGCTTCTTCGGCGGCGAGGACGGCATCGAGGCACGCGTGAGCGCCGGCCTCGAGGGCATCGACGCGCGCGAGATCTCGACCATCGCCAGCCCGCGCTGGGACCCCTACGTGGTTCGCGTGGGACGCTATGGACCCTACGTCGAGGGGCCGGTGGAAGGCGGGGAGCTCAAGACGGCATCGCTGCCCGAGGATCTGGCACCCGCCGACGTCACGCGGGCGATGCTGGCGAGCCACCTCAGCGAGGCGTCCAAGGGGGACGTCGAGATCGGGCGCTTCCCCGACGTCGACCAGCGCATGCTCCTGAAGCGTGGCCCGTACGGGCCGTACCTGCAGCTCGGGCCCGACCCCACCGGCAAGGAGAAGAAGCCGAAGCGGGTGTCGTTGCCCCCCGGCCTGCAGCCGCACGACGTCCACGCCGAGCTCGCCGTCCGCCTGTTGCGTATGCCGACCTCGCTCGGGGACCATCCCGACACCGGCAAGCCGGTCCAGGTGGGGGTCGGCCGATACGGACCCTACGTGCGACACGAGGGCGTCTACGCCTCCATCCCCAAGGACACCTTCGTGCTGGACGTGACCCTCGAGCAGGCGCTGGAGCTTCTGAAGAACAAGCGGGCGCGGAACCAGCCGCTGCGAACGCTCGGCGAGCACCCGGAGAGCGGGACCGCGGTCGAGGTCCGTGAGGGCCGCTACGGGCCCTACGTGAAGAGCGGCAAGCTCAACGCGTCCCTGCCCAACGACGTCACGCCCGACCAGGTCACGCTCGAGCGCGCCGTCGAGCTGCTCGCGGCACGGGCCGCGAAGGGCGGTAAGGGGCGGACCCGCAAGACCGCCGCCGCGCGCGGCAAGTCCGGCAAGACCTCCGGGAAGAGCTCCGCCAAGAGCCGGAAGCGCGCCGGCGGCGGCAGGGCCTCCGGGCGGGCGTCCGTCCCGCAGCAGCCCAGGGCCACCAAGGAGGATTTGAGGCCCTTCCTCGGCGAGCTCGAGCCGCAGGTGGCGGAGGTCGTGCGCCGGCTCGAGGGCATGAACGGCTCGGAGCCGCAGCCGCGGGAAACGGTCGCCCGGGAGCTGGCACTCAACCCGGAGGACGTCGACCGGCTGCACAAGCGGGGCATGTTCAAGCTGCGCATGGCGTTCGGCAAGAGCCGCACCAGGCGGCAGGCCGGGCCGGCCTGAGCGGCGCGCGCCGTGGACGTCGGGGAGCCCCTCAACCTGCTCGGCCTGGCACGCGCGGCGGGAGACCACCCGGCGTCGGTGCCCGGGACCGCCTTGAGCGTGCGGTGCCTGGCGGGGCGCCACCTCGAGACGACGCCGCCGGCATGCTGGCTGGCGGTGCTCGACGGCCGGCTGATCGTAGACCTGCCGCATGGTGACTTCCGCATCCTGGAGCGTGGCGATTCCCTTCACCTCCCGTCCGGCCTGCAGGTGGCGTTGCAGAGCGTCGAGGGTGAGGCGCTGTTGCTGTGGCGGTCCGCTGCCGGGCCCTGAGCCGCCCCGGGCCTGGCTAGACTGGGAGCGTGCGGCGAACCTCCGTCACCGAGGGCATCGTCATCCGGCGCACGGCGCTGCCGAGCGGGGACGTGGTGGCGACGCTGCTGAGCGAGCACGGCAAGTGGCGCGGGGTGGCGCGCAAGGGCAGGCTGCCGGGGGGCAACCTCGGACGCCTCAGCCTGTTCCACGACGTCACCGTGCAGTTCTACCGTCGCCATGACGACGATCTGGCGCTACTCACGCAGGTCAAGCTCAACGGTGCGCTGCCGAACCTCAGCGCACCCGACGTCTACCCTTACGCTCACGTCCTCGCCGAGCTCACCGACGCGCTCACCGTCGACGTCCACCTCGGCGAGAAGGTGTACACCTACCTGGCGAGCGGCCTGCGCGGGCTCAATCGTCATTCCGACCCCAACCTGGTATCCCTCGTCTACGCCTGGAAGCTGCTCGGACTGGCGGGCCTCGCCCCCAACACGCAGGGCTGCGTCCACTGCGGGGCGGCAGCCCCGCTGGTCGCACTGGACATCGCCGGCGGCGGGCTTGCCTGCCAACGCTGCGCGCGCGGCGTGCCGGTGGACGAAGCGGTGGCCGCCGAGCTGACGCGCATGATCGCGGGGAACCTCTCCGCCAGCCTGCGGGCCCCGCCTGAAGACCGGCCGCAACACTGGCGGCTGCTGGCCCGCTACGTGGCCTACCACGTGCGCGAGCTGAAGAGCCTGGCGAGCGCCCAGGACGCGACGTCTGGTGCGGGCGCAGCGGAAACCGGGACCGCCGGTGACTGAGGCGACGGCGGCCCTGGCGGCCTGCGCGGCGGGCTACCTGATCGGCTCGCTGCCGGTGGCCGCGTGGCTGGCCCGCCTGCGGGGCCGCAGGATCTTCGAGGTCGGCTCTGGAAACATGGGCGCCATGAACGCGGCCCGCAACCTCGGCTTGCCGTTGGGCGTGACGGTGCTGGCGCTGGACGTCGCCAAGGGCGCGGCCGCCACCTTCGTCGGCCTGGGCCTGGCCGCACGCGTCCCGAACGGTGCGCTCACCCCGGTCCATCTGGCGGCGCCGCTCGCCGCCGGCCTGGGCGCCGTCATCGGGCACGGTTTCTCCCTCTACACCGGCTTCAGGGGCGGAAAGGGTCTGGCGGCGGCGTTCGGTGCCGCCCTGCCGCTCTACGCGCCCGCCGCAGTGGCGGGCGGGGCGCTGCTGATCGTGTTGACGTTGGCGCTGCGCGCCCATTCGGGCATCGCTGCGGTCATCACGGTGTCGCTGTACCCGTTCCTCGG
>CAYOXR010000258.1:0-3160 GCA_964407955.1 uncultured bacterium
TCGCCAACCTGGCGACGGACCTCGGCTACGGCGTCGGCAGCGTGCTGCCCATCCTCGGTCCCATCCTCGGCATCCTCATCGGCGCCGGCGTGCATCTCCTGGCGCTCACGCTGACGATCATCAGCGACACCTTGCAGCCACTCCGACTTCACTACGTCGAGTTCTTCACCAAGTTCGGCTTCTACGATGAGAGCGGTCGCCCCTATCGACCCTTCCGTCTCCTAGGAGGAAAGTGATGAACAAGCTCGCCAAGGTTCTCGGATTCCTCGCCGCCTTCGGCGTCATCGCCAGCGTCGCCTTCGCCCAGGCCGCGAGCGCGGGCGGGGGCAACATCGGAGCCGGCCTGATGGGCGTGGGCGCGGGCCTCGCCATCGGCCTGGCAGGGATCGGCGTGGGCATCGCCCAGGGCTACATCGGCAGTGCCGGGCTGGGCACGATCACCGAGAAGCCGGAGATGTTCGGCCAGGTCCTGGTGTTCCTCGTCATCCCCGAGACCATCATCATCTTCGGCTTCGTGATCGCGTTCTTCCTCTACGGCAAGATGGGCTGACCGCGTGGCTGACCTTGCGTCTCTGCTCGAGAAGGAAGCGAGCGCGGAGATCGAGTCGATCCTCTCCGAGGCGCGCGAGCGTGCCTCGGACGTGGTCGAGAGAGCGCGCCAGGAGGCCGAGGCGTTGGTTGCCCGCAGCCACCATCAGGCCGAGGCGCAGCGCGGCGCGACCGTGGTGCGTGCCCGCTCCGGCGCCCAGCTCGAGGCGTCGTCGCTGCAACTGCGCGCCCAGCACCAGGGCGTCGAGGCGGTGTTCGAGGAGGCCCGGCGCCGGCTGGAGGCGCTGGTGGCGGACGCCGAGGACTACCCGCCGGTGCTCGCCAAGCTCCTCGCGGAAGCGCTCGAGGGCCTGGACCCGTCATCGCTCGAGGCCGTCGTCGTCCACCCCGACGAGGAGGACGCGGCGCGTGCCGCCGCCGGCAAGGCGGGCGTGAGCGTGCCCATCGAGACGGCCGCTGCGGTGCGCGGCGGCGTGCGCCTGCGCTTGAAGGGGAACAACACCATCGAGAACTCCCTGTTCGAGCGCCTGGAGGTGCTGCGGGCCGAGCTCGCTTCGGAGGTCTCCGAGGTCCTGTTCGGGCACGCGAAGGAGCGCTAGCGCGATGTCCACGGACTATGGCTACATCAACGCCCGGGTTCGCGGCATGAAGACGAGCCTGCTCCCGGACGAGTTCTATGCCGAGGCGCTGAGCGCCACGGACTTCAGGGCCTTCCTGTCGGTGCTCGGCCAGTCGCGCTACATGCACGAGCTGGAGGAGGCGCAGTCGCGCTACGAGGGCCTGCGTGCGGTCGACGACGCTCTGGCGCGCGACTTCTTCAAGACGACCCGCAGCCTGTTGATGGCGGCCGACGGCAATGCCGGCCTGCTCATGGAGCTGCTGCTGCTGCGTTACGACCGCGAGAACCTGAAGACCATCGCCCGCGCCAAGCACGCCGGCAAGACCCTGGAGGAGATCCTGGGCTCGCTCTACCCGGCCGGCCCGCTCCGGCCGGCGGTGCTCGAGGCGGTGGCGGCGACGCCCGACATGGCATCGGCGGCGCAGGCGCTGGCGGTGACAACGACGCCGCTCAAGTCGGCGTTCGCCCGGGCCGCGCTGCGCTACCAGTCCGACGGCGACCTCTACGCGCTCGAGCTGGCCGTGGACCGCGCGTACTACCAGGTGCTGCGGCAGCGACTGCGCCGCGCGGGCGCGCCCACGAGCTTCATGCGCCACGTCACGCGGGAGATCGACGCCACCAACCTGCGCACCGCCCTGAAGCTTCGAGGCATGACCGAAGGGCCCGAGGAGGTCTTCCTGGCGGGCGGCCACGAGATCGGTCGCAGCATCTTCGACGCGGTGCGCAGCGCCGAGGGGTCGGCAGGCATGCAGGTGCTCGCGGGTACCAGCTTCGCCGCGGTCGCCGACACCGGCAGCCTGGCGGAGGCCGAGCAGATCCTGCGCGGCATCCTCGACGCCAGCGCGCGTAGCGCCTCGGCGGACCCTCTGGGCCCGGGCGTGGTGGTGCGTTACCTGCGCCTGAAGGAGGCCGAGTTGGCGCGGCTGCGCCTGCTGGCGCGCGGCAGCTTCTACGACGTTCCGCGCGAGGCGCTGCAGAGGGAGCTGGGTCATGCCTAAGATGGTCGTACTGACCGACAGCGAGACGGCCGTCGGCTTCCGGCTGGCGGGCGTCGACGTGCGTGAGACGGACGCCGAGCAGGCGCGCGGGGCGCTGGACGAGCTCATCGCCGGGGACGCGTACGGTCTGGTGGTGGTGGACGAGGGGCTCATCGCGGATCCCATCGCGGCCAGCGAGCGCGCCATGCGCGGGCGCGAGCTGCCCGTGATCCTGCCGTTGCCGAGCCTCGGCCAGGCTTTCGGGGAGGAGGACGACGCCGTCGCCTACATGAAGTCCCTGGTACGCAACGCCATCGGATTCGATATCAAGCTGGAGTGACAGCAGGAGGGCTCAAGTG
This sequence comes from uncultured bacterium, assembly GCA_964407955.1. Taxonomy (GTDB): domain Bacteria; phylum Deinococcota; class Deinococci; order Deinococcales; family Trueperaceae; genus JASBRS01. The sequence goes on from CAYOXR010000258.1 coordinate 2,505, forward strand.
GCCATCGAAGGAAGCATCCAACGTATCTCCGGCCCGGCGGTGATCGCCCAGGGGATGATGGGCGCGCGCATGTACGACATCGTGCGCGTGGGCGGGGAGAAGCTCGTCGGGGAGATCATCCGCCTGGATCGCGACAACGCCTTCGTGCAGGTCTACGAGGACACCGCCGGGCTGACCGTCGGCGAGCCGGTCGTCTCCACCGGCCTGCCGCTGGCCGTCGAGCTGGGGCCCGGGATGCTCAACGGCATCTTCGACGGCATCCAGCGCCCGCTCGACAAGCTGCGCGAGAGCTCGGGCACCTACATCGAACGCGGCATCGTGGTGAACGCCCTGTCGCAGGACGCCAAGTGGCCGTTCACGCCCCTGGTGGCAGTCGGCGACGAGGTCTCGCAGGGCCACGTGCTCGGCACCGTGCCCGAGTTCGCGTTCACGCACAAGATCTTGGTGCCGCCGGGCCGAGGCGGCGTGGTCAAGAGCATCGTTCCGGAAGGGGAGTACACCGTCCAGGACACGATCGCGACACTCGAGGACGGCGCCGAGCTGCGCCTCGCGCACGTCTGGCCGGTACGCCAGGCGCGGCCCGTGGAACGCAAGCTCGACCCCGTGACGCCGTTCCTGACGGGCATGCGTATCCTGGACGTGCTGTTCCCCCTCAC
>CAYOXR010000259.1:0-2913 GCA_964407955.1 uncultured bacterium
CCATGGTCGCAGCGGCCTTCCTGGCGGGCGCACGCCCGGCGGCGTTGTGGCCCCTGGCGGCGGCACGGCCGGTCGCCCTGCTGCAGCTCGCCTACGACGCCCGCAACCGGGGCCGTGACCTCCGCGCCGAGGTAGCCGGCACCGTCGCGCTTGGCGCCCTCGCCGCCGCCATCGTGCTGGCGGCCGGTGGAGCGTGGCCGCCGGCACTGGGCCTGTGGCTCGTGGCAGCGGCGCGCAACGCTCCCTCGATCCTCTACGTTCGTGCGCGCTTGCGCCTGCAGCGTGGCGCGTCGGCCGCACGTGGGCCGGCGCTCGCGGCTCACGTGGCAGGGCTGGTCGTGATCTCGGCGGCAGTCCTGCTCCGGGCCCTACCGTGGCCCACCCTGCTGCCTTTCACCCTGCTGCTCGTCCGCGCGGCCGCAGGGATGCGCGCAGGCGCTCCCGTCCTGCAGGCGAAACGGGTGGGGATGCTCGAGCTGGGCTACGGCCTGGTCACGGTGGCCGTCGTGGTAACTGGCGCGTGGGTCGGGTGGTGAGGAGCGCCCCGGACCGTACGGCGCGGCGGCTCCGGCGATGAGCCGCTACGAGGTGGCCCTGCTGCGCGGTGGGGTGCTCTATCTGCTCGCCACCGCGGCGCTGGGCGTGGCCCTCACGCTGCGTCCCGGCCTGGTTGCCGTGCTCGGGCCGACGCACGCGCACCTCGGGCTGGTCGGCTTCTTCCTGTTGACAGTGATGGGGGTGGCCTTCTGGATGTTGCCGCGACCGGGTGGGATCCGGCAACGGGGGTGGGAAGCCGCCTGCTTCTACCTCCTCAACGCAGGTCTCTTGCTCCGGGCCGGGTCCGAACCGTGGTGGCGCCTCACAGCGGCGCCCGCAGCGCACGCGCTCTTCGTGACCTCGGGCGGACTGGTGCTGGCAGCGGTCGTCTGCTTCGCCTGGGCCATGCGCAGCCGGCTGGTCACCGTCGAGGTGGTGCGTGCCAGGAGTCGGGGGCGTGGAGGCTCGGGGCGCGACGAGACATCCTAGAAGTCCATGGAGGGCCTCGGGGGGCCTTGCAGGCCCGCCAAACGCCGTAAGCAACGGCATACCTACCACGTCGCAGATTCAGGAACGGCACAGCCCACCAGCGGGCAAGCGGAAGGGCATCGACACCAAGCCTGAGGTCGCGAAGCGGGGCCAAGTCTCCACGCGAATGGCCGCGTCAAGCCTCTTGTACGAAGACCGGGAACGTCGGCTAGCCGTTCGACTCCTTTGCCGCCGAGATGCACCGGTCGTAGTTGGCCTTGGCGGTATACGGAGGCACGAACACGGTGGCGAGCTTGAGTTCCTCGCTGCCCGTGTTCTTCATCTGGTGGTGCTCGCCCGCTTCGTCCCAGAAGACCATGTCCTCCTGGATTGGTGTCTCTTCGCCTTCGCACACGGCTACGCCGCGGCCTCGAACGATGTAGATGAGCTCGCCCCTGTCGTGGACGTGATAGTCGGTCTGGCTCCCTGGCGGAATGAGCGCATGACTGAACGTGAGTTCCGCAACCCCCTCCTTGTCGGGCGCGAGCAAAACCTTGATGCGCCGCGCGTACGGAGCGCCGATGACGACCCCTTCTTCGTCCCAAGCATTGGCCATTTTCATGCGTTTGAGCTCCCTTCAAAGCGCTTCGAATCCAGCTGTCCCGTGCGAGTGAGCTTCGCCAGATACCTACGGCGTCACTCCCCTAAGACGTGCCGGTCCCTGGTGCATCGAGATCGGCAGCCTGAAAGAACCTGATCGCGTAATCGATAAGCCGCAGCAGCATCGCCAGTGCCATGAGCACCGAGCCCACCAGGACGCTCGCATACCAGTAGCCTTGAGGAAGGTGGAGCATCGGGCTTGTTCTCGTGGAGGCTGCCGCCAGCAGGCTCATGCTCGAGCTCACAAGCAAGACGACGAATAGAAGGCACGCCAACAGCACGACCGCGCGACTTGCGAGCTGCATGCGCCGCCCCTTCACGAAGAGATAGACCAGCGGCACCTCGATGTGATCCCACCGGTAGACGAGAATGGAGCTGCCCAGGAAGACGAACCACGTGAAGAGCAGCTCGACGACCTCAGTGGGAACCTGGCTCCCGCCGACGTTTGCGGCCCTGAGCAAGATGTTCCAGAGAAGCAACACCAGCAACGCTGTCAGGATCACCGCGCTCAAGAGGCGCAACGCCATCTCGATCGCCAGAGCCGCCTTGCGCACCGCGCCGGGGTGCAGCGGCTCGGGATGCGTGGTTGCATCCACGATCGACGCGTCCAGCGAAGTGGCTACCTCGGGGTGCACGCCTGGTGCGGGTCCGGTGCCGCCGTGTTCGCCCTCGCCCATCTGCTCAACCTCCGTAGTGCATCAGCGCGTGCGGTACCGCAAGCACCATGCCAGGCCAGACGGTGACGATCACCAGTGCCACGATCAGTGCGACGGCGTAGGGCCAGATCTCCCGCACAAGCGCAGGCAAGCGTATCCCGGAAACGGTCATGACCGCGAATAGAGACAGTCCCATCGGTGGCGTGATCAGCCCAATCATGATGTCCAGCGTGAAGATGACCCCGAAGTGGACGGGATCGATTCCGAGCAGATGGATCGATGGAAGCAGAAGCGGAATGGCGATCAGCATGATGCTGATGCCCTCCATGAACATCCCGAGGACGAGGATCAGAACGTTCACTGCCATCAGGATGACGAGCGGGCTGCTGTGGGTCTGACCTACGAGGTGCAAGAGCGAGTCGGGGATATTGAGGTACGTCAGCACGAACGCGAAGACGGCGGCGGCGGCGATGATGAAGAGCACCTGAACAGAGCTGCGCGTGGTGTCCCAGAGGATCTTCGGGATATCACGGATGTTGAGGCTGCGGTACACCACGAGACCGAGCAGGAGCGCGTAGAGCGACGCCACCGC
>CAYOXR010000260.1:0-10067 GCA_964407955.1 uncultured bacterium
CCTCGATCATGCGCCATTGTACCGCAGGGCACGGCGCGTTCGATTCTCAGACGCCGCCGCCGGCCCTGGTAGACTGCGCCCGTGCCCGCGCCCGTGCCCGCGCCCGTCATCGGCCTGGAGATCCACCTCGCCGTCCGCACCGCCAGCAAGATGTTCTGCGGTTGCCCGGCGGAGAGCTTCGGGCTGGAGCCCAACGTGAACACCTGCCCGGTGTGCCTGGGGCTTCCCGGCAGCCTGCCTGTCACCAACGGGGAGGCCATCGAGAAGGCGGTGCGCTTCAGCCTGGCGCTGAACTGCCGGGTGCCCGAGCGGACCCAGTTCCATCGCAAGCACTACTTCTACCCGGACGCGCCCAAGAACTACCAGATCAGCCAGTTCGACCGTCCCGTCGGCGAGCACGGCTGGGTCGAGCTGGAGGGCGGGCGGCGGATCGGCATCACGCGCTGTCACCTCGAAGAGGACGCCGGCCGGCTGGTGCATCCCGCCTACGCCGACCACAGCCTCGTCGACCTGAACCGTGCCGGGACGCCGCTGATCGAGATGGTCACCGAGCCCGACCTGCGCACGCCGGAGGAGGCACGCGCCTTCCTGACGCACGTGCAGGCCGTAGCGCGCGCCCTGGGCGTGTCCGACGCCAGCCCCGAGCAGGGCAAGATGCGCGCCGATGTGAACGTCTCGCTGCGGCAAGCCGACGGCGGCCTGGGCACCAAGGTCGAGGTCAAGAACCTCAACTCGTTCAAGAGCGTGGCCGCCGCACTGGCCTTCGAGATCCGTCGCCAGGGCACGCTCCTCGAGGAGGGCCGCGAGGTCGCCCAGGAGACGCGCGGCTGGAACGAAGGCGGTCAGCGAACCTACCTGCTGCGCAGCAAGGAGGAGTCCGCGGACTACCGCTACATGCCCGAGCCGGACCTGCCGCCGCTCGTTCTGGAGCGCGCCTGGCTCGAGCGCATCGCGCACACCATGCCGGAGCTGCCGGGCGGGAAGCGCGAGCGCTACCTGGCGCTCGGCCTGCGCCCGGCCGATGCCGAGCTGATCGCGTTCGACGTCGAGGTGGCGGCCTTCTTCGACGCGGCGGCGGCCGCCTACGACGGCGAGCCGCAGAAGCTCGCCAACTGGCTGGTGGGCGACGTCGCGGGGCTGTTGAACGCGGGCGGCCGTACGCTGGCCGAGACCGGGCTGCGCCCTGAGGCCCTGGCAGCGATGGTGCGCATGATCGACGACGGCGCCATCTCCGGCAAGATCGGCAAGGAGATCCTGCCCGACCTGGTGGCCGGGGAGGCGCCGAACGCGGTGGTCGCGCGCCGGGGTCTCAACGTCATCCAGGACGAGGACGCGCTGGCGGGCCTGGTGGACAAGGTCATCGCCGCCAACCCCGAGGTGGTCGCCAGCGTGGCCGCGAACCCCAAGGCGATCAACGCCCTGCTGGGACGCGTGATGCAAGAGAGCCGGGGCACCGCCCGCCCCGATGCCGTCAGGCGTCTGCTCCAGCAGCGCCTCGGGCTCGAGACGGCAGGCTAGCCCTCCACGCACGAGACCCCGCAGCGCGGCCGCCGGCGTCGACGTCCGGCCGCGCGCACCGGCGCGGCGCGCCGCACGCGCCTGCCCGGCAACCCCGACGCAACCCCGCTGCGGCTAGCCTGGCCCGACATCAGACGTCGGGAGGGATCGACATGGCCGCGATCGGCGAGCGCCCCTCGCCCACCGAGGACCGGAGCCGCGCCTGTGACGGCAACCGGGCGCGTCGCGCCACGCGCGTGCTCGGCGCGCTGACCGCCGCTCTCGCCGCGCTGGCGGGCGGCAGCGCGCTGGCCTTCACGCCGGCGGACATCCTGGCGTCACCCCCGACGAGCGAGCGAAGCCTGCGCCAGGCGGCCGCGGTGAGCGCCGACGAGCGCGCGCTGGCCGACGCGTCCGCAGGAACCCGCGCCACCCTGGCGGCGACCCCGGGCGTCGCCTACGGTGCCGACGTGGAGGTCCCGGCGGCGCTCACCCCGTCGCTGGCCGTGGACCTGAAGCTCGCCTGGCGCTACGACCGCGTCGCGGTGCTGTCCGACCGGATCGCGCTGCTGGCCGACCGCGAACGCCTGCACCACTGGCAGCGGGGCGACGTCCTGGACGGCCTTCGCCTGCTCGGGAGGACGCTCCGCGCCGAGGTCGCGCTGGCCCGCGCCGAGCTCGACCTCGAGCGGACGCTGCGCTCGGGCTCGGAGGCGCCCGCCAGCCAGCGGGCGCGGGTGCGAGTGACGGCCCGGCGCCACGCCCTGGAGAGCCTGCGCGCCGACGCGCGCGACCTCGGCCTGGTGGGCGAAGCGCGGCTGGAGCCGTGGACGTTCGCGCTGCCGGCGGCAGGCACGACGTTGCCGCAACGCCGCCGCCTCGTCCTCGAGCTGGAGGCCGCCCGACTGAAGCGCGACCACGCGGCCGTCTTCGACGTGCTCCGCAACGTCTCCCTCGACGCGACCTACGAGTCGCGCTCGGCCGGCTACCAGCTCTCCGCCTCCCTGTCGCTCGACCGCGGCCGCCCGGCCGCGGCCATCGGCGGCCAGCTGGGACCCCAGGAGGACGATCAGTGGAGGCTCAGCCTGAGCGCCAGCTTCCGTCTGGGCGGCGCCGCCTCGGCGCGCACCGCCGGCGGCGCACGGGTCCGCCGCGCCGCCGCCGCACTCGCCGCGTTCGATGCCGGGCGGCCGCGCGCGGTGGCCGAGGCGCGCGCCGTGCTCGCGGATGCCCGCGCGGCGCTGGCCGCCGAGCTGGACGCGTGGGGGGCCGAAGCGCGCACGCCGCGCTCGCCGTCGGCGTGCCGCTCGCTGCTCGCCCGTGAGAACGCCGTCTACGCCGCCTGGCTGGACGTGGTCGACGCCCGGTACCGCTACCTCGAGCTGGTGGACGCCGGCTGGAGCCGGGGTCAGCCGCTCCGCAGCAGCCCGCAGCCTTCCAGGCATGCCTCGACGTCGCCCGTGCGCGCGCCGGCCGTCGACGGCGACGCCCTGCCTATGCCTCCGGCGGCCTGGCCCGCACGCCCGAGCGACTGCGCCGCTCCGCCCACCTGAATGACGCCTCCGGCCCGGCCGCTCGTATCGCGCTTGCGGGCAGGCCGGCGGTAGCCGCCGGTCCCCGCCCTCATCCGACCGCGGTCGGAACGCGCACGCCGCGTGCGAGCCACGCACGCGCCGGCGGGCCGCGGGCGCGGCCGGCGCCGGCTCAGCCCTTGGCCACGAAGATGTCGGGCGCGTCGCCGAGATGCGTGAAGCGGTCGCACAGGTCGATGAGCGCCTGGCCCGCAGCCTCGCGGAAGGCGAGCACCTCGACGCCCTTGCCGGCCTGTTGGGCCAGCTCCACCATGGGCACGAAATCGCCGTCGCCGGACCCGAGCACCAGCACCTCGACGTGCGGCAGGGCGCGCACCATGTCGGCGGCGATCCCCATGTCCCAATCGCCCTCCATGACGACGCGGCCGCTGTCGTCGGCGCGGTGCACGCGCACGGTCCGGCGTTTGACCCGGTAGCCGAGCGCCGTCAGCTTGGTGACGAACCCGAAGGCGGTGCTGTCGCCCTCGCGCTCCACGACGTACGCCGTCGCGGACGCCAGCGTTCGGCCCCGCACCGCCAGCTCGAGCAGGCGTTCGTAGTCGACGGCAGCGTTGTACCCATCGCGGGCCGCATAGTAGAGATTCTGGGTGTCGACGAAGAGCGCCACGCGGGCAGTCGGGTCGCCGTTCGCGACAGCCGCCTTGGAGATCGGTTCACCCGACGCCATGGCCAGAGTCTACGCCAGGACGCCCGCCCCACGCGTCCCAACGCCCCGCAGGACCTGTTCGGTGCGTGCCTGGCCGGCTGCTCGCCGACGTTCCCGCAAGGCAAAGGCAGACGCTACTCGCCCGCGATCTCCCAGGCCGTCACGGCCGCGCCCGGAACGCTGCCGCCCCGCGCTGCCCTCCCGCCCGAGCCCGCGTCGGCCGCCCGGCAGTCGAAGATCTCGACGTCGATCTCGAGCACGGCCTCGTCCGCGCGGCACGCCAGCTGGAGGGCGCTCGCCTGTGGAAGCAACAGCCACTCGTCGAGCTCCTCGGGAAGCGGCAGGAGCAACGTGTCGTCGACGCGTGCCGCAGTGCGCAGCCCACCCAGGAACACCGCGCGGCCGCCGCGCGGCAGCTCCAGCACCAACGGATAGCCGTCCCCTTCTATGCCGACCCCCAGCGGAGAGCCAACGTAGGTCCTGCCGCTGATGTGAAGCAGCCGCGCCCTGTCGGGCACCTCGAACCACACCGATGACACGGCTTGCCCCGGCTGCCGGACGAACCGCCAGTGCACGCCGTCGCCGACCAGCCCCGGGCCGATGCGCCGCTGCTCGAGCAGGGCCAGACTGGCTCCCGGGATGACGGGCCTCGGCACGGCGCCCGAAGCGTCGACACTCCCGGTCTTCCAGGCCTGCACCCCCAGTCTGTCGATCCCTTTGGGCGCGAGCGACGACCGCCAGTCCAGCTCCTGCCCGAGCACCTGCTTGTGGTAGGCCCAACCCAGCCAGTTGCCTTCGACCTCCATCTGCGCCGCCGCCTCCCGGTGGTAGGCGACGCGGCGGCCAGGCTGCAACGAGTGGTAGATCACGTTCCTGGACTCGGGCTCGCGGAAGCGCCACGCGCCGTCGTAGATGACCCAGCCGCGTCGCTCGAGCTCGTCCACGACGCCACGCGCACCGAGCGCGTCGATGAGGCCCTCGGAGATGGTGCCCGGGTGGACGGACAACCGCTCGAGCGCCATTCTCGCTTCCAGGCTGGCGTAGCGGAGCTCCAACTGGTACGCGGCACGGATCCGCTGCGGGACCACCGGCGCGTCGCCGGACATGTCGCCCTGATGGTTGGTACGGACCAGCTCGCGGAGGAATCCGGCGTTCCCGCCCGTGAGCAGGTACGCGCGGGCCGCCCGCTCGAAGGGAAGGTCGCGCAGCATGCCGCTCCGCGCATCCTCCCAGGTCGTCGGCGGCAACCGGACGTAACGCACGGTCGAGGGATCGAGGGCGTTGCGCAGCTCGAGGATCTCACGGGGGTCCTCACCGTATGCCGGCGCCTCCAGAACGTGGCCTCCCTCGCGGTTCGCCAGGATGGCGTTCACGCAGCCATCGGGGTAGGGGGGCGTCACGAGCCTCAGCACCTGGCCCTCGGAGTTGCAGCGCCCGACGACGGGCAAGCGCAACGCATCGCCGACGGCGCCCGCGAAATCGCGGCAGTTGTCGCCGGGCGCGGTCCGTACCACCACGAGGAACGGGGTCGGGAGGTGACGCGCGACGTTGCGCCCGAGCGCCTCGGCGCCCAGATTGCGCATCGTCTCATCGTGGGATTGCGAGCGGACGTCCGACAACCAGTCGTCGAAGGCGGCCGTGATCCCGTCCAGCCCGTCCAGCCAGGCACCGTCTTGGGGACGCGTCTCGAGGGTGAGCCACGCCGGCAACCTCAACGGGTCGTCGCCGCGCTCGCATATGGGCCGGCCCAGGGCATGCGTCAACCGGTAGAGTTCGACCCGCAGGTTGCCGCGCGCCGTCTCGCCACTCCACAGCATGTGCGCCACGCGGTCACGAGAGCCGTGCCCCATGACCGCCAGGTACGCCAGCACCGCGAGACCCTTGCGCCGGATCTCCAGCGTCTGCCCATCGACTTCGAGCCGGACGCTGCCGTTGAGAACCACTCGAGGATGGGCGTTATCGAAGGCGTTACGCATGTGTTGCCCCCTCGCATTATGGACGAATTCAATGGTAACGCGCCACAAGAACTTCCCACGCTGTCTGCCGGACGCGCCCGGCCGTTGTAACGGCTTGCGCCGGAGCGTTACACGCCCCGGTTTCGAGGCCTCCGGAGGCTCCCCACGCCACCCAAATGAGCCTATGATGACAATGTAATCTGCGAGTCAGCGGTGCGTTGCTGGCGCCTGCCCCAGCGTACGCCCACGGGCTGTCCATCTCTCAGCGCGTCCCGCTCGCCGCGCGAGCGGGATCAGGCGCCATGGGGCGTCGACGAGCCGCTCGCATGGGTCCGACCTCCTTGAGGACGCCCGGGGTCGCCGAAGGGAGGTGCCGCGGCGTGCGCAGACGTGGGATGGACGGGCGGAACGCGCCGACGACGGGGCTGCGCCTCCCCGTGTACGGCGCCGCTCGGATCGAGAACAACGGCCAGACGGTGGCGGTGCGGGTCAAAGCCCTCGCAGCGCTGTACTACCTCGCCCTCCACGGGTCCACCACGCGCGAAGAGCTGGCGGCCCTGTTGTGGGAAGGACCGGCATCGCGCCAGAACCTGCGGGTGAACCTGCACACGCTTAGACGCACCCTCGCGGGCCTGGGGTACGTGGTGTTCCCCGACGCCACCGACCCACTGCACCTGCCCGAGGTGATCAGCATCGACGATTCGGTGCGCCACGAACAGGCGCTCCAGGGGCTGGACGGGCTGTCGCCCGACTACCAGCTGTGGCTCGAGAGCGCACGCGCCGAGCTCGAGAAGCGCTCTCAGCGCCTACCGCTCCTGCAACCGCTCGTGGACAGGCTCGCTGCGGGCATCGAGGTGCCCTCGGTGTTGATCCTGGAGACGCCCCCGGGGGCCCAGACGGGTCAGATCGCTCAGGAGATCGCGCATCGGCTGGACCTCCCGCTGGCGGAGACCCTGACGGGGACGCGCAGGGCGGTACGCTACCTGCAGGACTACGCCAATCTGGACCGTCGGCAGTTGCTGGCCGCCATGGAGCAGAACGCGAGCCTGCTCATCCTCGAGCGCCCGCTGTATGGCCAGGACCCACGGCTGCTGCTCGAGGTCCGTAGTCGCTACCCGGCGGAGAGCCTGCGTTACGTGGAGCTGCCGACCCTCACCTGGCACGAGGTCCGTGAGCCGCTGCTGCAATCGTTCAGCTTCGCGGAAGCGGCTCGGATCTTCCTGGAGAGCAACGGCGACGCGCGCTACTTACAGGAGCTGCTCAACATGACGGCGCCCGGGCATCGCGAGTTCGGATCGTCGGTGCCTCACCGCATCCGGGCGGCCTACGAGCTCTTCGTCAGGGAGCTGAGCCCGGAGGCTCAACTGGGGTTGCGCCGGCTCTCTGTGCATCCGGGGCACCTGCCCGACGCGCTGGTCGAAGCGGGCGCCTCGGGGCCGGCGCTGTACGAGCTCGAGCTGCACAACTGGCTCCGATACGACGGCAGCTGGTCGATCCACGGGGCCATCGCCCAACGTGTTGTCTACCAGAGCCTCCCGCCCGGCCAACGCGTTCAGTTCCACAGCGGGGCCGCGGAGCTCCTGGAGGCCGAGGGCTCGGCCCTGGGCGCTCTGTACCACAGGCTTCGCGCCGATCAGAGGATCGAACGCAAGGCGGTTCTCGAGCACCTCCGCGGCTGGAGCAAGGCCGTCGTGGGGTCGGTATTGGAGGTGCCCGTAGCGCTCGACGCTCTGAGCTCCTTCGATGTCGGGCCATCGGAGCCCGTTCGGCCGCGATTGACGGCGGTGGAGGGAGGGGGCGTACAGGTCGAGGACCTGACGATGCGCTGGTGGCGAACCCCGGATGCCGGCGCCGTGTCGAGGGTTCGTTGGTCGGTCCCCCACCGCCCGCTCCTCGTGCGCTTGCGCGGGCACGCCCTGGTGCACGACGCGCTCGGCGTCGGCATCGACGGCGACGCGGTACCGCTGCGCGTGACGACGGCGGGGCACACGTTCAACGTGGTGCTATGCGAGGTTCCGCGGGCCGGCCGCATCGGGTCGGACATCGTGTTGCCGCTGAGCCCGCAGTTCCGTCACAGCCTGCTGCTGCCGGCCAGCGACAGCCTCGCCCTGGAGTCCCGGGCGCACACCGCCGTCCTCGATGTGGAGATGGACGTCTCGGCCCTGCCGGACGCCGGCGCAGAGGACGAGGCCGCCGCCGCGGAGTTGACGGCCCGAGCCATCGATCTTCGCGCGGCCGACGGGGCCCCGCCGTGGCGCTCGGGCGGTGCCTGATCATCGCCGTCGAGCCACCGGACGGCACCGCTCCGGAGAGCGGGCGCGCGCCCGAGCAGAACGCATCCGCCTGATAGCTCAGAAGTTGTAGACGGCGCTCCCCGGCCCGAACTGGAGGGTGAGCGTATCGGCTGTCGACAGGCCCGTGGCGGTCACGCCGAACTGAACCGCCGCCTGGTTGTCCCCGCCCAGCGTGGTGACGCTCACCACCTGGGCCAGCAACGAGGCGTCCGCCAGCGTCACCATGGTCACGAGCGACGCCGTTCCCGACACGGTGTACGTGTAGTCGGGGGGGTTCGCCGCCGTCTGTTGCAGCGTCCAGGTACCGGTGCTGAAGAAGTCGATCGCCACGCCGCCCGGGATGGAGCCGTCGCTCAAGGTGACCGTGCCGCCGGGGCTCGTCAGAGTCAAGGTCGCCGGTGGCGGGTTGGGCCCCGTCACGGTCGCCCCGACGATCGACAGCGTCACCGCGTAACTCGACACGGCAACGAGCGGGAGTATCCCCGTGGGAAGGTCGGAGAACGAGGAAGCGGGGTTCTTGGTGCCCAAGAATCGCCCCCCACCACTCGTCATCAGGTCGATCGTCGTGCCCCCCAGTGAGTAGGGATCGGTCACGCTCACCGGGTTCACGGGCCCCGGAGGCGAGCAGGCCGACAGGAGCAGAGTAAGCGTCAGGACCAGGGCCGCGCCGAAGCCGACTCGCGTCACCATGTCACGTCACCAACTCCTCCACGCCGAATCCGGCGGCCCGCCACCCGCAGGATAGTGCCGGGCGGGACCGGCGAGCTCCCCCGTTCAGGGGGAGCTCGCAGATCCGCGTTGCTGTTCACCAGCCCCCGGAACCGCCTTGGGACCGGTTGTTCGTGTAGTTGTCGTTCCCTCCGGTGGCGCAACCACCTGTGCCCGTACCGCCCCCATACCACTGGGCGGACAGACCACTCGTCTGATACGAGCACGGCGACGGATTGCACGAGGTATTGCCGCCGGTATGGCCCCCGTACCCCTGGGCTGACAGCCAACCGGACGTGCTCACACACGACGTGTCGCACGAGTTATTGCCGCCCGTACCGCCCCCATACCACTGGGCGGACAGACCACTCGTCTGATACGAGCACGGCGACGGGCTGCACGAGCTGTCACCGCTCGTGCCGCCACCGTTGTGACCCTGGGTCGACAGCCCGCTCGTCTGATACGTGCACGGCGACGGGTTGCACGAGCTGTCACCGCTCGTCCCGCCCCAGTCATGACCATGGCCGGAGAACCAGTCCGTCTTGGGCTGACACGGGCTCGTCTCGCACGAGGGCACGCCGTCGTTGCCGTTGTTGTAGGTGTCGAGGACGCCCGCGTACTGCGTCGCCATGGCGCCGTCACTGTAGCTATCCGGCGTGTAGGTGGAGAAGAACGTGTCCGCCCAGGCCATGGCTGCCTGCACGTCGGCCGGCTCGCTCGCGCCGGCCAGGCTGTTGAGCTCGGCGGCCATGAACTGATGCGCCAGCTGGATGTAGGCGTTGCCGCCACTCGGCGGCGTGTCGAAGAGCTCGATCCAGGTCTTGCCCGAGCTGTAGAAGACCGTGTCGGGCCCGAGCCCGCCCGTCAGCAGTTGCCACGTAGGATCGGCCGGCGTGGCGGGGCCGTAGACGGAGTGCGTCTTCCAGTAGCCCTGCGTCAGGGTGCAGCCCTGGGTCGGTGGGGGCGGCGGAGGCGGCGGTGGGGGCGGCGGAGGCGGCGGAGGCGTGCAGTCGCCGGTGTACACGCCAACGGTGCTCGTAGCGTTTATGGACGTGCCGTGGATGCTGGCCACGTTGTCGAGCTCGTAGTTCTTGCCGCACTGGAGCGAGCCGCCGGCGGTGAGCTGCAGGTCGTAGGTGTAGGTGACGGTGTCCGCGGTCGTCGTCGTGTTCTCATTGCTCTTGGTGCAGGTGAAGCCCGTCGGGCAGGTCACGGTGTCGTCGATCGAGATGCTGCCGGGCGAGCCCGCGGAGGATCCGCTGAAGCTGAACTCCGCCGTGGCCTTGCCGGTGTAGGTACTGTTATTGCCCCAGGTTCCCGTGGCCGACACGTGGTTCGTGAGCGTGGTGTCGAGCGGCGGGGTGCTGGAGAAGGT
>CAYOXR010000261.1:0-3242 GCA_964407955.1 uncultured bacterium
CCAGGTCTCGACCTGCAGGTTGGGGTCCTTCTCCACCTGCGCGATGCGGTCCAGGGGGATGTCGTTGATGAGCGTCATCTGCCCCGTCTGCACGCCCGTGAGCCGCACGGTTCCCTCCGTCACCTCGCGCTCGACGACCTCCTCGAGGTAGGCGGGCCCGCGGAAGTAGCCGTCGTAGCGCTTCAGCCGGGTGTAGTTGCCGAACTCACGCTGGACGAACTCGAAGGCTCCGGCTCCGATGGGGTGCGTGCCCTGCGTGTCGCCGCTGCCTGCCGGGATGATGGCGCAGTTCAGGTAGGTGATGCGCGCCTCGAAGGGGCTGTAGACGCTGCTCATCGTGACCCGCACGGTGTGGTCGTCGACGGCGTCGATGGAGGCAACGTCGTTGAACACGTCGAAGCTGACCGCCGCCGTCTTCGGGTCCTGGATGCGCTTGAAGGAGTACACCACGTCCGCGGCCGTCATCTTCTTGCCGTTGTGGAAGACGACATCGTCGCGCAGGTGGAAGGTGTAGGTCAGCCAGTCGGAGCTGCGCTCCCAGGAGGCCGCCAGGTTGGGCTGGACCTTGAAGTGGTCGTCGATGGTGAGCAGCGGCTCATGGACGTTCTGCAGGAGCCTGAGCGTCGACGCCGTCCCCGTCTTGTGGATGTCCAGGTTCTGCGTCGTCTCCGAGTGCCCCCACGTCAACGTGCCGCCCTTCTTGGGCGTCACCCCGGCACCCTGAGCCAACGCCGTGGTGCCTCGGAAGTCTCCGAGGACGGCGGCGCCGCCGACGACCAGACCAGCCTTGATGAACGTGCGTCTCTTCATGGTGCCCGCTCCTTCCAGTTTCCTGCCCCACCTGCACCCGAGGTCCCGAGGGAAACGTGGTCGCGAATCGTGCCCGCCGTTCGACCGCACGCGTCGGTCTCGCTGGCGGGCCTGGGATTGCAGACGGCGCCTAGCTTGCTGTGGCTTTATGCATGACGGAGCATACATTTCGGCCGGCGTCTCCGCAAGCCTACACGAACCGCCGGGGCCCAGCCGCCGGGTTCGTCGAGGCCCTACCGCGCCCCCGATCGCAGACCCGTATGATGTCCCGCAAGCGTCGAGTGCCAGGAACGGCGGCGAAGCTGCTCCCCGGGTGCCGGGTGCACCCGTTACGGCAGGGTGACGCACCGGCAAGCGTGCGGGCGTGCCGCCGGGGCCCTGGCGAGACCCACGACGATTCCCGCGCAGGCGCGCGCCGCCTGGTGGTCGGGACGGAGAGGTGCAGGCATGGATCTGCAGGAACAGCCGATCGAGGTGTTGCAGTCGTGGATGGAGGACGCTCAGGCGACCGCGGTCGACATCGTCGAGGGGTACCTGGGGCGCATCGAGGCCCTGGACCGCGACGGGCCGGCGCTGCGCTCGGTGATCGAGGTCAATCCGGACGCGCTCGACATCGCGCGGCAGCTGGACCGCGAGCGAAGCGAGCGCGGCCCGCGCGGCCCGCTCCACGGCATCCCCATCCTGGTCAAGGACAACATCGACACCGGCGACGCCATGATGACCACCGCGGGGTCGCTGGCGCTGGAAGGGAACCTGGCCCCGTCCGACGCCTTTCTCGTCTCGCGCTTGCGGGACGCGGGCGCGATCATCCTCGGCAAGGCCAACATGAGCGAGTGGGCGTACTTCCGGTCGACGCGCGGCTGCAGCGGCTGGAGCAGCCGCGGCGGGCAGGTCCGCAACCCCTACGCGCTCGACCGCAACCCGTGCGGCTCGAGCTCGGGATCCGGGGTGGCGGTGTCGGCCAACCTGACGGCCGCCGCCATCGGCACCGAGACGGACGGCTCCATCACCTGTCCTGCCGCGGTCAACGGCGTGGTCGGGCTGAAGCCGACGGTGGGCCTGGTGAGCCGGGCCGGCATCATCCCGGTGGCGGAGTCGCAGGACACGGCCGGACCGATGACGCGGACCGTCGCGGATGCGGCGATCGTGCTGTCGGCGTTGGCGGGCGCCGACGCACGCGACCCGGCCACGGCCGCCGGCGCCGGGAAGGCCTCCGCCGATTACCGGGCGTTCCTCTCGGAGGACGCATTGCGCGGCGCGCGCCTCGGCGTGGACCGCTCCGCGTTCGGGAAGCACGAGGGGGCCGATGGCGTCGCCGAGGCCTCGTTGGAGGTGCTTCGCGAGCTCGGCGCGGAGATCGTCGCCGATGTCGACCTGTCCAGCGTGGGGCTGTTCAGCGAGGAGGGGTTCCTGGTCCTCATGGTCGAACTCAAGAAGGGTCTGAACGCCTACCTCGACGCCCACCCGAAGGCACCGGTCCGCACGCTCGCCGACGTCATCGCCTTCAACCGCGCGCACGCCGACGAGGTGATGCCCTACTTCGGCCAGGAGCTGCTCGAGATGTCCGAAGCCAAGACCGACGCGGACGAGGAGGCGTACCACGCTGCCCGGGCGGCCTGTCTGCGACGGGCGCGGGACGAAGGCATCGACAAAGCCATGCGCGAGCACCGGCTGGACGCCATCGTGGGACCGACGACGGCGCCTGCCTGGGTCACCGACCCGATCGACGGGGACAGGATCCTGGGGCTCAGCTCGGGACCGGCGGCCGTCGCCGGCTATCCGCACATCACCGTGCCTGCCGGTAGCGTCCACGGCCTGCCCGTCGGGCTGTCGTTCTTCGCCGGCCCCTTCGCCGAAGGAACGCTGCTGGGCTTCGCCCATGCCTTCGAGCAGGCGAGCCACGCGCGCCTAGCACCGACGTTCCTGGAGAGCGTCGCCTAGGGCGCGGCGGCGCCACCCGACCCCGAGGGCGAAGCGGGCAGAGGCCAGAAGAGCGCGCCGCAAGCCATCGCGGCGCGCCTTCCGAAAGACCGAGGGGCCGGAGCCCGCGCAGGTCGGGCCCCGCGGTGCATCGGCCCGCGATTGGAGGAGCGCTGTCGCGCTGCGCTGCACCCGGCCCTGCGGAAGCGTTTCGACCGCCTGCTGGCGTTGGCGCAGCGCTACACCCTCATCCGCGACGAGCAGGTGCTCGATGCCACCCTGGGTTGGCCCCTGATGCGGCAGGCGCTCCGAAGGCTGGGCCAGCACCTGGTGGACGCGCACCTGCTCGAAGAGCCCGAGCACGTCTACTACCTCGAGCGCGCCGAGATCGACCGCGCCCTGTCCGGCCAAGCTGTGCCGGTCAACGTGACCGAGCGCATCCGCACACAGGAGCGCCAACGCCGTCTCGCGCCCCCCCTGGTGATCGGAAAGCCGAGCAAGCTCCTCGAGGC
>CAYOXR010000262.1:0-4082 GCA_964407955.1 uncultured bacterium
AGGTAGCCGTCATCGGCGCGGGGACGATGGGCTCGCTGCACGTGATTCTCGCGAAGCTTCACGGCTGTCAGGTGCTCGTCGTGGACGTCGACGAGGAGCGTCTGGCGTTCGCTCGCGATCGTCTTGGTGCGGACGTGACCGTCAACCCCACGAAATCGGACCCGATCGCGGCGGCGAAAGCATTCTCGGATGGTAGAGGCGCGAATGCCGTCTTCGTCACGGCCGGCGTGACAGAGGCCGCAGAGCAGGCCATCCAGATGGCCGGCAAGTACTCTACCGTAGTCCTGTACGCATCCACGCATCCGCCGGCGATGATCCAGCTCGATTGGAACCGCGTCCACTACAACGAGATCCGCATCGACGGCACGGAGTCGCGAACGAGAGACGACATGCGCAAGGCAATCGCTCTCCTTCCCGAGCTCGACCTCGAACCCCTGGTGTCGCGACAGATCCCCCTTCAGGAGCTGCCGGCGGAGCTGGAGAGGGGCGTTCCCACCGGCGCGACGCAACGCGTCATCGTGGACCTCGAGCGCTGATACCGTTGCGGTCAACGACGAAATCTCGTTATGACCGAAGGCGCTGCCTACAGCGCGTCCGTTCGGCCTCAGTGGAGTAACACACCAAGTATTGCCAGGACAAGGAGGCAGAGAATGCACCCGAAGTTCATCAAGAAGCGTCGACTCCAACGCATCTTCCGTGAGGACGGCCGCGCCCTCATCGTGGCGATGGATCACGGCTCGTACATGAACGTGCTGCCCGAGGCGGCCGACCCCGGCAAGATCATCGACGATGTTCGCGAAGCGGGCGCCGACGCGCTGCTCACCACCGTCGGCATCGCCTCCACCTTCTCGGAGCGCATTGGCCCCATGAGCCTGATCCTGCGGATAGACGGCTCGGGCTCGACACTGGACAAGTCGTTCGAGTTCGATCAGCGCTTCTCCGTTGAAGGAGCCCTACGACTGGACGCCGACGCAGTAGCAGCGATGGGGTTCCCGGGTGTGAATCAGGGCCAGACACTTCACAATCTGGCCACGATCGCCAGCGAATGCGTGGAGTGGTCCATGCCGCTCCTGGCCGAGATGATGCCGGGCGGCTTCGACCCAAGCTTCCACACCCCAGAGAACATCACGCTGGCCAGCCGTATCGGTGTGGAGCTAGGGGCCGACATCATCAAGACCACCTACACGGGCGACCCCGAGTCCTTCCGAGCGCTCACCGCCGGTGTCTTCGCTCCGGTCGTGGTGCTGGGCGGAAGCAAGCGGGACACTGAGAAAGAGCTTCTCGCCATGGTCCGCGAGGCGATTCTGGCCGGGGCGAGCGGTGTGGCCGTGGGCCGGAACGTGTGGCAGCACCCCAACGCAGGAGGCATCGTCCGGGCCCTGTCACGCGTGATCCACGAGGACGCCACGGTCGAGGAGGCGATGGCTGAGCTGACGCAAGTGGCTTGAGTTTGGCCTGGATGGAGATGCGTCTCGTGTCGGATACCGTCAGCACCCGCGTGAAGAAGTTCGCCGGGGAACTGTGGGCCCTGGGAGCCGTCTTTGGCTACAGCGGCGCGAACCTCTTCGGTCGTGCCGGAGTCGCAACCGGCAACCCGATCGCCGGCCCGCTGCTGCGAGCCGTGCCAAGCCTACTGATGGGCTTGTTGCTCGGCTGGCGCGGCAAGCAGTACCGCCAGCTTCTGCCTGGCGACACGCGCTACGTGGGGTCGCGGTTGCTCCTCGTCTTCGTAGGTAGCGGGCTCATCTCGGTGATCGGCACGTTCGCGTTCTTCTTCGCGCTGCATATTGGCGGCGTCGACATTGCGGTACCCGTCTTGCAGACACAGTTGATATGGGGCTCGCTCTTCGCCTGGATCATGCTGGGCGAGCGCGTGAACGCACGAGGCGTGTTGGGTATCCTGGTCACCTTCGCAGGATTGGTCGTGCTGGCGCTGGGCCAAAGCCAGGGCGTGCCGGTATCCAACAACTGGTACTGGGGGCTCGGGCTGGCCCTCATCCCCGCCATCGCCTGGGGCTTCTCGGGCGTCGTCTGGCGGTACGGGCAGCAGCGCGGGATGGAGCGCTCCAGTGGGATCACCATCCAGTACGGAACGGCGGTCGTGGCGAGCGCGCTGTTTCTGCTGTTCAGTGGGCAGCTCGGCGTCTATCGCACCATCGGCGTCGGCGACTTCACGGCCTTGCTGGTCAGCGGCGTGTTCGGTGGCGTCATCGCCGTGTTCTGCATGTTCACCGCGATGAAGCTGTTACCAGCCGCCACCGTCTTCGTCCTGAACGGCCTGACCCCGCTGGTAACCGCCCTGGGCGGTGGCCTCTTCCTGCACGAGAACGTCAACGGCCTGATGTGGCTCGGGATCCTCCTGGCTAGCGCCGGCGTGGTGCTCTTCCAGCTCACGGCCGCCGTCGGCCAGGGGCCTCCCCGCCAGGCCACGGCAGCTCCCGACGAAAGCGAGGCCCTCCCGTGACCGTTCGTCGCGACTTGTACCTTGGCGTCGACGTCGGCACCACCGGACTCAAGGTTGCGGTCGTGGACGGCGGTGGAGCTTGCCGGGCCACCGGCCGGGCCGAGTATGCACTCGACGCGCCGCGCGACGGCTGGGCCGAGCAACCCGCTGACGCGTGGTGGCAGGCCTTCGAGGCCGCGCTGTCACAAGCGCTCGCCTCACTGGATGGCCGCCGCATCGCCGCCCTCAGCGTGGTCGGGCAGGGCCCTACCGCGGTTGCGGTGGACAAGGAAGGGCGCCCATTGCGTCCCGCCATCACGTGGGCCGACCGGCGTTCGGCGGAGGAAGCCGCCTGGCTCAGCAGGGCGCTCGGCGACACAGAGGTGAACATCGAGTTCGAGGTGCTTCCAAGGATCCTGTGGATTCGGAAACACGAACCCGAGGTGATGGCGCGCGTGCGCTGGTTCTTCCAACCCTTCGACTACCTGGCGTTCGCATTGACCGGCGAGCCGGTGACCGTCTGGCCGCTCCCATCGTTGCCGCCCTGGACGGACAGCGCGCTTGATGCCGCCGGCCTGGATCGCTCGCTGTTCCCCGAACGGTCGCTGCCGCCGGGCCAGGTGATCGGCCCGGTGCGACCCCAGCTGGCGTCGCGGCTTGGCCTCAGCCCCGATGCGCTGGTGGTGAGCGGAACCGTGGACGCCTTCTCGCACTGGGTCGGCGTGGATCTGGCCCAGCAAGGCCGCTTGTCGGACATCGGAGGCACCTCCGAAGGCGTATCGCTGGCCTCCGACGAACGCCTCCACGACCCGCAGTGGCGCGTCTTCCCCCTGCCGAATCTGTTCGGCCGGGGCTGGATCGTGGGCGGGGCGATGTCCAACAGCGGCGGGCTGCTCGACTGGGCCGTGGGCATTCTGCGCGATCGAGACGTTTCGAGGGCATCGTTGCTGGACGAGATCGAGCGCATCCCCCCGGGATCCGGAGGCGTGCTGGCGTTGCCGTATTTCCAGGGCGAGCGCACCCCCATCTACGATGCGGCTGCACGCGGCTGCTTCCTCGGGGTGACCATGAAACACGGCGTTCCGCACCTCGCTCGTGCCCTATTGGAAGGGGTCGCTTTCGGATTGCGCCAGATCATGGAGATCTTGGACGAACTCGGCGGCCACACGAGCGAGATCACGGTGAGCGGGGGTACCGCGCACGCGGCGATCTGGAATCGGATCAAGGCCGATGTCACGGCCAAGCCGGTGCGCGTGCCCGTGATGAAGGACTCCGGCGTGCTCGGAGCGGCCATCCTCGCGCGCTCAGCCGCCGCCGGGATTCCGCTGACGGAGGCGTCTCGCGAGATGGTGGCGTACGCAGAGCTGATCCAACCGGACCCGAAACGTGTGGCCGAGTACGATCGCATCTTCCCACAGTTTCTCGAGCTCTATGAGGAGGTGAAGGACGCTTTCCAACGGCTGGCCACGCTCACGCTGAGTTCCTAGCAAGACGGGGTCGCCCGGGCCGGACTCGGGTACCCGCACGAAAGGGGACACCATGGCTCGAATCACGAGGCTCGGATTGCTGGCGCTGTTGTTGCTGCCACTCGCCCTTGGGAGCGCTCTGGCCCAGAGCAAGCCGTTCAATGTCGCTGTGT
>CAYOXR010000263.1:0-4695 GCA_964407955.1 uncultured bacterium
CGGCCTACGCCGTTGAGGGGGCCTGTCGACGGACGCGTGAGCTACGACCTGGACCACCAGCAAGCCACGACCAACCCGTCGACGCATGTTGCCGGCGAGGCGCCAGTCGCCTCGCCGGTGCAGTGTGGGCGGTCGACGCCAACCGCACGGGTGATCCCGATGCGGCCCGCCGACCGTACGACGAGGGTCCGGGAGGCCGTGACCCTGCGAGCGGGACGATGAAGGAGCGAACGTGAACCTACCCAGCTACCGACGCTACGCCACCCAACTCGGAGGGCGCGAGCTCGTCATCGAGACCGGCAAGTACGCCAAGCAGGTCTCGGGCAGCGTCACGGTGCGGTACGGCGACAGCCTCGTGCTGGTGACCGCGCACATGAACGACAACAGCTCGCCGCTACCCTTCCTGCCACTCACGGTCGAGTACGAAGAGCGCCACTACGCCATCGGCAAGATCCCCGGCTCCTTCCTCCGGCGCGAGGGGCGACCCGGCATGCAGGCCACGCTGAACGCCCGCATCACCGACCGGCAGATCCGGCCGCTGTTTCCCAAGCAGCTCCGCAACGAGGTGCAGGTCATCTGCACGGTCCTGTCGGCCGATCAGGTCACCGACCCGGGCCCGCTCGCCGCGATCGGCGCGTCCGCGGCGCTGTCCATCAGCAACATCCCCTGGGGCGGCCCCACGGCGTGCTGCACGGTAGGCTTCAAGGACGGCCAGTACGTCATCAACCCGTCCTTGCAGGACCTTCAGGACGGCAGCTCCAAGCTGGAGCTCACCGTCGCCGCCAGCCGCGACGCCGTGCTCATGGTCGAGGCCGCCGCGCAGGAGCTCCCCGAGGACGTCATGGTCGGCGCCATCGAGGCGGCCCAGGAGGCCCTCGCCCCCGTCGTGCAGCTCATCCAGCAGATGCAGGGTGAGGTCGGCAAGTCCAAGGCGAGCTTCGAGCCCGCCGTCGAGCTCGACCCCGCCGACATCGAGACGATGAAGCGCGAGACCGCCGCGGCGGGCATCCGCGAGACGCTTCTGACCAGCGGCAAGCACGAGCGTGCCGACGCCCTCAAGCAGCTGCGCGACGGCATCATCGAACGGCTCGTGCCCGACGGCGAAGCCGAGGGCGCGCCAGAGCGCGTCCAGCAGCTCAAGGCCGCCTTCGGCAAGGCCGAACAGGCGGAGATGCGCCGGCTGGTGCTGGAAGAGAACCTGCGTACCGACAGCCGTCGCCCCGACGAGATCCGCCCGATCTGGATCGAAACGGGCGTGCTGCCCATGGCGCACGGCTCGGCGGTGTTCACGCGAGGCGAGACCCAGGTGCTGGCGACCGCCACGCTCGGCACCGGCCGCGACAACCGTCTCGTCGACGACCTCGGTTTGGACAGCACCGAGGAGTTCATGCTGCACTACAACTTCCCGCCTTTCTCGACCGGCGAGGTGAAGCGCCTGCGCGGCACCTCCAGGCGCGAGGTGGGGCACGGCAACCTGGCCAGGCGCGCCCTGGTGAGCATGGTCCCTTCGCAGGAGGCGTTCCCGTACGTGCTGCGGGTGGTCGCCGAGACGCTGGAGTCCAACGGCTCGAGCTCCATGGCCACGGTCTGCTCCGGCACGCTCGCGCTGATGGACGCCGGCGTGCCCATCGAGAAGCCGGTGGCCGGCATCGCCATGGGGCTGGTCAAAGAAGGCGACGACTACCGCATCCTCAGTGACATCCTCGGCTCCGAGGATGCCCTGGGGGACATGGACTTCAAGGTCACCGGCACCGAAGACGGCGTGACCGCGCTACAGATGGACATCAAGATCGCCGGGATCACCGCGGCGATCATGCGCGAGGCGCTGGCCCAGGCGCGCGCCGGCCGCATGCACATCCTCGGCAAGATGCGCGAGGCGCTCCCCGCGCCGCGCGACGAGATCTCCCCCCGCGCTCCGCGCATCGTCAGCGTCCGCATCCCCGTCGACAAGATCGGCACGGTCATCGGGCCCGGCGGCAAGCAGATCCGCGAGCTCGAGGCCCTCGGCTGCACCATCGAGGTGGCCGAGGACGGCATGGTCAAGATCTACAGCGAGGTGTCCGCGGTCGCCGAGGAGGTCAGCACCCGCATCGAACAGCTGACGGCCACCGCCGAGGTGGGCCAGGAGTACGACGGCGTGGTGGCCAAGGTCACCGACTTCGGGGCCTTCATCACGCTCTTCCCCGGGACCGACGGGCTGCTCCACATCTCTCAGATCGCCGAGGGGCGAGTCCAGCGCGTCGAGGACCACCTCAAGGAAGGCGACCGGCTGCGCGTCAAGGTCAACGCCATCGACGACCGCGGCAAGATCGACCTGGTGCGCCCGGAGCTCGAAGGCAAGATCCCGCCGCGCGGTGCCGGCGGGCGTCGTGGCGGCGGCCGCGGCGGCCGCGGCGACCGGGGCGACCGGGGCGACCGCGGGCCTCGCCGGGACGGCGATCGCGGTCCCCGTGGCGGCGGCGAGCACCGCCCGCCGCGCGACCGGCACTGAGCATGGAATGACGGGGCCGGCACGGTCCGCGACGGGCCGGCCCTTGCAGGCGCGACGCTGCGCCTGACCAGCACGCTATCTCCCGGGCGGCACGCGTTCCGCCCAGCGGCGCGGACCGCAGTTGGGGCGTCCGGAAGGTCCGGGCCCCGATCGGCCGCCGGACCGGCGGCTCGTCGGGCGTTCATCACGGGCCGCGGATGCCACAGCGGCCGGGGCGCGCCGCAGCAGCGCCCCTATCTTGCGAGCACGCTTCGGGTCCGCGTAGCGGGCCGAAGCCGTGCAACAGCTTCGTAGGACCGGCGATCGCCGCCGTCGACGTGGATATGCGCGTCGCACCGGCGCGGGCGTGCCGGCATCCGAGAGAGGAGCGTCATGGCTGCGGACGACCGCAAACTGCGCATCATCCCGCTCGGGGGCATGGGCGAGATCGGCAAGAACATGTTCGCCTTCGAGTACGAGAACGAGGTGCTGCTCGTCGATGGCGGGCTCGCTTTCCCCGACGCCGACATGCTTGGCGTCGACATCCTGGTTCCGCGCATCGACTGGGTCGTGGAGAATGCCCACAAGGTCAAGGGCTGGGTGCTCACGCACGGCCACGAGGACCACATCGGCGGGCTGCCCTACATGATCCGGCTGCTGCCGAAGGTCCCCATGTACGGCGCCCGGCTCACGTTGGGGCTGCTCCGCGGCAAGTTCGAGGAGTTCAAGCTCACCGAGTCGGACGTCGATCTCCACGAGATCACGCCCGACGACCGCATCAAGATCAGCAGGTACTTCACGGTCGACTTCTTCCGGATGACGCACTCCATCCCCGACAACAGCGGCCTGGTGATCCACACCCCGCTCGGGCGGGTGGTGCACTCCGGCGACTTCAAGCTCGACTACAACCCCGCCGACGGCAAGACCAGCCACCTGCACAAGCTCGCGCAGGCGGGCGAGGACGGCGTGCTGCTCCTCATCTCGGACTCCACCAACGCCGAGCGACCCGGTTACACGCCGAGCGAGCGCGACGTCATGGTCGCGGTCGAGGAGCTGGTCTCGAAAGCCAAGGGCCGCGTCATCGTGACGACCTTCTCCAGCCACGTGCACCGCCTGCAGAACTTCATCCGGATCGCCGAGAAGTTCGACCGCCGGGTGGTGATGGAGGGGCGCTCGATGATCAAGAACGCCAGCATCGCTCAGGAGCTCGGCTACCTGGAGTCGAAGCAGCCGTTCGTGGCCAGCGAGAACGTCGGCGACTTGCAGGACGACAAGGTGCTGTTCCTGTGCACCGGCTCTCAGGGGCAGCCCATGGCCGCCCTGTCGCGCCTCGCGTCGGGCAGCCACCGCAAGATCAACCTCAAGGCCGGCGACACCGTGATCATGTCCTCCAACCCCATCCCGGGCAACGAGGAGGCCGTGGGGCGGGTCATCAACCAGCTCTACGAACGCCGGGTCAACGTGTACTACCCGCCGACGTACAAGGTGCACGCGTCGGGACACGCCTCGCAGGAGGAGCTCAAGCTCATCCTCGACCTCACGCGCCCACGCTTCTTCATGCCCTGGCACGGCGAGATGCGGCATCAGGTGAACCACCAGCGCCTCGCGGAGGGCATGAGCCATCCTCCCAAGAAGGTGCTGATCGCCCACAACGGCGACGTGCTGGAGCTCACCCGGGACGACCTGAAGGTCAAGGGGCAGGTCGAGGCCGGCGTGGTCTTCATCGACAGCGTGGGGCGCACCGGCGACGAGGTCACCGAGCCCGTCATCCGCGACCGTCAGATGCTCTCCGCCGAGGGCGTCATCGTGATCATGGCACTGGCCGGCAAGAAGCCGTCCGTCGAGGTGATCACGCGCGGCGTCGCCCAGGGCGAGAACGGCCTGGTCAAGGAGATCGAGCGCATCGCCCTCGAGGGCCTGCAACGGGGCGTGCGTGAGAAGCGCCGCCTCAACGACATCCGCGACGACATCTTCTACCCGGTCAGGCGCTACATCCGCAAGGCCACCGGGCGCAACCCGCTCATCGTGCCGACGGTGCTGCAGGCCTGAACGCGGAGCCGTCAGCTTGGCGCTTCGGAGGCGCTAGCTCACCCGCGATGGCCTCGGCCTAGCTCCGGCTTCCTCAGGACGGGGCATGCCGTCGGCGACGTTCAAGCGATCGGAACGTTCACCCAGGCTTCCGGGTCGGCGCCGGCCAACCAGTCGCGAACCCGCTCCAGCGCCGC
>CAYOXR010000264.1:0-3259 GCA_964407955.1 uncultured bacterium
GAAGGCGACCACCTCCGCCAGGTTGCGCACCGGCGCGAGCGGATGCTCCGCGAGGTAGCCGTCGATGCCGGCTCGCATCTCGATGGCGAACAGCTCGTCCTCGGGCGCGGAGCGCATGCGCTCGTAGCCCACCTCGACGCCGTCGACGACCTCGGCGCCGAGCCCGCGCATCACCTCGAGGGCGGCCTCGGCCACGGCGTCGGCCCCCTCGTGACGCCCGAAGCAGTCGCGCGCCACCCCCAGCCGTGCGCCCCGCAGCGCCCCCGGGTCGAGCCACCGCGTGAGGTCCGCGGCCGTGCCCGCGGGCACCGCCGTGGTGGCGGCGTCGGCCGGATCCGGTCCCGACATCACGGCGAGCAGCAAGGCGGCGTCGGCCACGCTTCGCGCCAGCGGGCCGGCGGTGTCCTGCGAGCGCGCCACCGGGATGATGCCCGTTCGGCTGACCAGCCCCAGCGTGGGCTTCATCCCCACCACCCCGTTGGCGGACGCCGGGCTCACGATCGAGCCGTCGGTCTCGGTGCCGACCGCGGCGGCGCACAGCCCGGCGGACACGGCGACGGCCGACCCGGAGCTCGAGCCGCTCGGGTTGCGATCCAACGCGTACGGGTTGCGCGTCTGCCCCCCGCGGCTGCTCCAGCCACTGCAGCCCCGCGTGGAGCGGAAGAACGCCCACTCGCTGAGATTGGTCTTGCCGAGCACGACGGCGCCGGCCGCACGCAGACGGGCGACCAGCGCAGCGTCGCGAGCCGCGCGGTTGCCGTCGAGCGCCAGCGAGCCCGCGGTGGTGCTCGTGCCGTCGGCGGTATCGATGTTGTCCTTGAGCATCACCGGGATGCCATGCAGAGGACCCAGCGCACGGCCCTCGGCCCGCTCGCGGTCGCATGCCTCTGCCTGCGTCAACGCCTGCGGTCCGAGCTCGATCACGGCATTCAGGCTCGGTCCGGCGCGGTCGATGGCCGCGACACGCTCGAGGTAGCCTTGCGTGAGCTCGCGCGCGCTGATCTCCGCGCTCGCCAGCGCGCTGCGCATGGCGTAGATGGTGCCGTCCAGCACGTCCACGATGCATCCCCTCCAACCCCGTGGCGAACGGGGGTCGTGCGGTAGCGTACCCCGCCGCCGCGTCCCGCGCTCGCGACGTTCCGGAGGGCGATCCCCGCGCGCCTCGGCAGGCAACGACGGCAACGGGCGCGCGGCCGGCACCTGCGGGGCAGGCGTGCAGCGGTGCTATCATCGTGCGCACACCCGATTCGTCGATATCGCACGTCGTTCGCAGACTGGAGGGGCATGGCGCAGCTGACGCAACCGAACCCGGCAGCGCAGCCCTGGCGCCTCGCACTCCTCGGCGAGACCGTCGAGCTGACGGGTCCCGGCACGCTCTGGCATCCGCCACCCACGGCCGCGCTGGTGCTGGCCTATCTGGCGTTGGAGGGCCCGACGCCGCGGGAGCGCATGGCCGGCCTGCTTTGGCCCGAACGGCCCGAGCCGCGTGCCCGTGCGAACCTTCGTCAGCTCCTGCTACGCATCCGCGCGGTCGCGCCGATCCTCGGCGGGGCCAGCCTCAGCCTGGCGCCGGATGTGTGGGTGGACGCCCGAGACCTGCCGGATGGAGCCCTCGCCGGCCACGCCGGGGCGCGCCTGCTGGCCGGTCTGAGCCCCTCGAAGCTGCCCGCGCTCGCCGATTGGCTGGCGGCTCGGCAGCACGACCACGCGGCCCGCCTCAGGCGCGTGCTGCAGGGGCGGATCGCCGCGGCGCGCGAAGCGCACGACCTGGCGGCCGCGGCCGCCGGCGCGGAGCACCTGGCGCGGCTCGATCCTTGGTCCGAGAGCGCCTGCAGAACCGTGATGGAGCTGGCGCTGGCGCTAGCGGAGCCGGCGGCGGCCCTCCGCGCCTTCCGCCGGCTCCGGCAGGAGCTCGCCAGGGAGGTGGGGACGGAGCCCGGACCGGAGACCGTCGCCCTCGCCCGCCAGGCGGCACGCGCGGCGGGCAGCCTGACACGGGAGGCGCCGCGGGCGCATTGGCGGAGCCTGCGCCTGGCGCACAGCGCCGAGAGCGGGGGCTGGCTTCGCGAGGGCGCGGAGCTGCTGCTGCAGATGGCCGACGGCCTTGCCGACGGCCCCGAGCTGGCCCGCGTCCTCACCGAGCTCGCCTGGCTCGAGCACCGACTGGGCTGGAACCGCCGCGCTCGCGAGCACGCCCGGCGCACGCTCGCGCTGGCCGCACAGGAGCGGGGCGAGGCCGCAGCGGTGGGTGCCGAGGCAGACGCCTGCTTCGTGCTCGGGTCCCTGGCCTGGGCCCGGGGCGACCCGGCGGCAGCCCGCGACCACTGGAACCAGGCCCTGCGCGCCCTTCACCAGAACGACAGCGGCGCCAGGCTGCGACTCAGCCTCGACCTGGCTCTGGTGGAGGACGCGCTCGACCGGCCGGCCGCCGCCCGGGGACACTACGCGGCCGCCTTGAAGCTCGCCCGCAGCATGCACGAGCGCGCCGCCGAGGCGAAGGTCCTGAACAACCTGGGAGCGCAGCTGGTGCACGAGGGGCGTGCGCGCGACGGTCTCAGCCTGCTTCGCCGGGCGCACGCCATCGCCCTCGAGCGCCACGATCGGCTCCTGGAAGGCTACGTCCTCGACAGCATCGCCAGGGCGCACCTCGCCGTCGGACAGGCCGGCGACCCGGCGAACGCCCGCGCCGCAGCGGCCGGCGCCGCCGCCATCGCCATGGATACCGGCGATGTGAGGCTGCAGATCGAGTCGCTGCTCACGCTGTCTAGTGCCAGCCTCGCTTCGGGCGAGCCGCGCGCCGCCCGGCGCTTCGCCACCGCCGCCCTGGCGCGCTCCGAGGCGTCGGGTTGGCGGCCGCTCGTGGCAGCTGCCCGTGAGCTGCTCGCGCAAGCGGGCGCCGAGGGTGGCGGGCGTGATGCCGGCGACGAGCGTGACGCTGGCGTGACGGCCATCGACGCAGGCTGAGAGAGGAAGGAGGCAACACCATGGCGAAGCTGCTGAGGTGCCGCGATGTGGGGTTCGATTGCGATGCGGAGGTCCGTGCCGACAACGAGGACGACCTGCTGCGCATGGTTGCCGAGCACGCCCGCGAGGTCCACGGGCTCGAGGACGTGAACGACGAGGTCGTGCAGAAGGTGCTGGCGTCGATCCAGAGTGACTGAGCTCTAGCCCCAGGCTCGCAGCCGTGAGCGTATGCGGCGCGAGGCGCCGCCGACGTCCGTGCGGATGTAGATCAGCCCGTCGACCGAAGGATGCGCGA
>CAYOXR010000265.1:0-8155 GCA_964407955.1 uncultured bacterium
GGAGCTCTCGAGGCGCGCCGAGGACCTCAAGTGGCTTCTGCGCGCGCGTGCCAGGCAGAGCGGCGCCGAGGTCAAGATCGTGGCGGTCGAGTTCACGGTTGACGAGGAGCTGATGGTGGTGAGCTACTCCTCGGAGGAGAAGGCGCCGCTGCGCGTGCTTGCTCAGGAGCTCATCGGTCACACCGGCGCGCGCATCGAGTTCAACAACGTCGGGCCGCGCGACCAGGCGCGCATGCTCGGCACGCTCGGCGCCTGCGGCGACGCGTCGTGCAGCTCCACGTGGCTGCAGAGCTTCAGCGCCGTGAGCATCCGCATGGCGCGCGACCAGCAGCTGCCGCTCAACCCCGAGAAGATCAGCGGGCCCTGCGGGCGGCTGATGTGCTGCCTGCAGTACGAGCACGAGGTCTACAAGGAGCTGCTCAAGGGCATGCCGAAGAAGGGCGGCCGCGCCTGCCACGAGGCCAGCGGCACGTGCGGCCGGATCGTCAAGCTGAACCCTCTCAAGGGCACCGTGGATCTGCGAACCGAGGAGGGTGCCGTCGAGGAGTACCCCGCCTCGGAGGTCGTACGCGTGCGCACCTGACGGACGGACGCGCACGCGAGGCGCTGCCGGCGCCGGATGGCTCAGCCGGCGACGACGCCGCGCAGCTCGAGAGCCAGCGTGGTGAACGCCAGCCCGGTGTTGGCGTAGGCGGCCAGGGCCGACTCGCAGCGCTCCAGCGCATCGAGGGCCGCGGCGTAGCGGCCCGGGGGCAGATCGCGCAGACGCTCCCTCAGCAGAGTCAGCGGCGAGACGCCGTCACCGTCCGCGCCGGACGCGCTCTCCTCGGCCGACTTGGCCAGGCGCTCGGCGGCGTCGAGTGCGCTCTCCAGGTCGCCGTGCAGGCAAGCCATGAGGTCGTCGGCAGCGCGCTTGGCGGCGGCGAAGCGCGGCGGCTGCCGGCGCGCCAGCAGCAGCGGGCCGGGCAGCCCCAGGCGCAGCGCCGGGTGCGGCTCGAGCTCGGCGAAGGCGCTGACGTCCACTGCGCCCAGGCGCACGATGACGCACCGCGACGCCACCGTCGGCAACAGCGCCTCGGGCCCGGTCGCCACCAGCACCACGACGGCCCATGCCGGCGGCTCTTCCAGCATCTTCAGGAACGCGTTGGCGGCGCCGGCGGTGAGGCTCTCCGCGTGATCGATGATGCCCACGCGGCGACGGTGGTGCGGGCGTACGAGCAGCCAGGGTCCCAACGGTTCGGCGTCCCCCTGGGGGCGCCTGACGAGCTGATCGATCGTGATCTCCGGACGGCGTCGGCTCCGCCCCGCGTGCGTGATGCGGAGCGGCCCGATCTCGCGCACGTCCGGGTGCCGGGATGCGGCGAGCGCCAGGCAGCTGCTGCACCGGCCGCAGGGCCGGGCCGCCGGGCTGGCGTCCTGGCAGTTCAGGAACGCCGCCAGCCAGCGCGCCACGGGCCGGCGTCCGATCCCCTCGGGTCCCGCGAGGAGAAGGGTGTGCGGGCCGTCCCCGCGGTAGAGCGCCGCCAGCCCGGCCAGCGCTTGCTCGTGACCGAGGACCGTGCCCGGGTCGCTCACCGGCCGACGGCCAGCCGCGACGCCAGGACCTCGGGGTAGCCTGCAGCGCGAACCGACTGCTGGACGGCCGCCACGTCGAACTCCACGCGGAACATCTCGAGGGTGCCGGCCTCGTCGTCGAACAGCGCGTAGGCGGCCAGCGGAATGCTGTCGCGGGGCTGACCGACCGAACCGGGGTTCACGAACAGGCGGGCGCGCGGGGGGATGCGATACAGCGTGCGCTCGTGACGGAACTGCACCGTGCGCCACATCACCCCGCCGTGGCCCTCGACGGCTGCGAAGATCTTCGGCACGTGCGTGTGCCCCACCAGACAGAGCTGCTTCTCGAGGAGCTCCAGGTTCGCCTGGGCGTTCGCCACCGTCGCCAGGTACTCCCACGGGTTCCTGAGCGCGCCGTGCGCGGCCTCCCAGCTGCCCCCGACGGCGTGCTGCTGAAGGTCCTTGAGGAACTGCAGGCTGTCGTCGCTGAGCTCGGGAAGCTGCCTGGCGAGCACCTCCGTGACCAGACCCTCCTCGCGGTGGCCTGCGTCACCGCCCTCGGCGAGCGTGAGCAGGGCCGCGTCGTGGTTGCCGAGGATGGCTACGTGCGGCTTGAGCTCCCTGAGCGTCGACACCACGCGCTCGGCGTCCGGGTAGTAGCCCACGGCGTCACCGAGGAACAGCACGTCATCGTATCCACGGAAGTCCGCGTGGCGCAGCACCGCTTCGAGAGCTGGAGCGTTGGCGTGCACGTCACTCAGGACCAGGTACCGCATGTACCTCGAAGATACCACCCGCGCCTCCCTGTCGAGCGGCGGAATCACCGATGGTCAGGGCTATACTGGGACAATGCCCGGCTCGTCAAGGCGCCGCTGGATGGGTGGCGGAGGGGGCTCTCCGGCGCGAGCTCCAGCTGCCGCCGCCGGCTGCGCAGCGGGGACGCGGGCGCTGCTGGCCGCGTTGTCGCTGGCCTTGCTGTCGGTCGCCTCGGCACAGATCTCGGTGCCGACCTTCGGTACCCGCGGCGGCGTCCCGGAACAGGTGCTGTCGGCCTTCATGCCGGCGTTGAGGCAGGCGGTGGCCGCGGCCACCGGGCTCAAGGTGAGCTCCGGCGAGCTGGTCACGCCCGGCATCGCGGGCAGTCTGGAGCCTGAGTTCGCACGCTGGATCGCGGAGCTCGACAACGCGCGATACGCCGTCTCTGGCGAGATCGCACGCAACCTTACCGGCAGCGGAGAGCCGTACACCGTGAACCTGATCGTGGTGGACGGCAAGAGCAAGCGGAACACCGACCTCATCAGTCGCCCGCTCGAGCCCGGAGCCATGGCCGACACCGTGCGCGCTCTGGCAGCGGCCGTGGCCGCCTTCACGAATGCGGCCCAGAGCCTGCCCACCGGCTCCGCGGGACTGTTCGTCTCGAGCGAGCCGGGGCACGCCGCGGTGTCGCTCGACGGCGTGGCGGTGGGCCGAACCTCGAACCTCGACGTGCTCATGCTCAAGCCCGGCCGCTACCAGCTCGAGGTCCGCAAGGAGGGTTTCCTGCCGGAGACGCGCACGGTCGAGCTGCGGGCCGACGACACGAGCTTCGTTCACGTGATCCTCACGGCCATCTCCGGCGGCAGCATTCAGCTCTCGACGACGCCGGCCGCGCGTGTGTACCTCGACGGCGTACGTGAAGGGAGCGCCACGCCGGTGACGCTGCCCGCCCTCCCCGGCAGTCACACCGTGAAGCTGGTGCGCGGTGGGTTCCGGACGGAGAGCTTCAGCGTGCTCGTGCGCAACTACCGGGTCACTCGCGTGGCCGTGAGCCTGAAGCCGGCCGTGGACCCGCTGGTGTTCTGGCCGGAGAACCGGTCCGACCTGGTGTACATCGACGGGACGCTTCAACCCGGCGCCTATGCCGAAGCGCTCCGACCCGGCCTGCACACCTTCGAGCTGAAGGGCCCCAAGGGCGACCGCAGCTTCTTGCGCGCCGTGCCCAGCCACGGCGCGTTCCGCCTCGACCTGGCCAGCGGCGAGCTGATACCGTTCACCCCCTGAACGGGCGCGGCCGCCCGGCGCACGCGGCGGCGGTCACGGTGTGAGCGTGATGGGCAGGCTGTAGCGCAGCCCCAGCGTGGCTGCAGTTCCTCCCGGTCCGGTGGCGCCGTCGCCCTCGAGGTGGGCCTGACCCGGGCCCAGCGAGAAGCCCACGCCGAGGCGCGCCCGGTAGGGCGGGACGTCGACGCGGAAGGGCTCGGCCTCGACCGCGAGCGACACCTGCAGCGGGCCGAGCTGTTGACCCAGCGACGCGGTCGCGCCCGGCCGGAGGCCGGCTGCGGACCAGCCCAGGTAGAACGCTCCGTCTATGTCGGGCGCCTGCCGCCGCTTCACGGTCATACCCACGCCGATCGCGGCGTCCCCGGCCGCGGCGTGCGGCGCCAGGTAGCCGAGTACCCGCGCGGACAGCTCGTTTGCGCCGATGGCGCGCAGGAAGCGTACGCGCACCGTGGCCCGGGCCGCCGCGCCCGCCGGCACCAGGTACAGCTCGGGATGGGCCTCGAGCACGAGCGTTCGCGCCGGCCGCCCGCTCGCATCGAGGGCCAGCCCGAAGCCTCCGGAGCCGAAGTCGGGGCGAGCGGATGCGGAGACGGCGAACGGATCGAAGCGCGTCGGGTCGGCCGAGAACGCCGACAAGCGCAGGCCCAATGCGACCGGGCCGAGCACGCCGCGGACACCGAGTTCGGCTTGCGCCTGACGGTCGGTTCGTACCGACAGGCTGCCCTCCGCGAGCACGTTGCCCAGCGGGCCGAAGGCGTGATCGGCCTGGGCGCCGAAGTCGAGCTGTCCGGCAGCCCCGGCGCTGCGCCGGTCGTACGCGACGCCGAGATCCACGCGGCCACCGGCTACGGGAGCCCCCCGCACCGCCAGCGAGGCGCGTCCGCCGAGCGTGGCTGCCGTCGCCGTCGGCGCCAGCAGGGCGCCGGAGAGGCCGAGATCGAGCGACTCGGCACCGCCCCAGGACAGGCACGCCAGGAAGCATGCCGATGCCGTTACGATGCACAGGCCGCGGATGCGGTACGTCATGGTCTCCAGTGTGACCCGCCGAGCGAGGCGCGCGCCAATCTCGGCTTTCGGCCGCCGCCCAGGGCGCGCTGCATCGTGCGCTTCGGGCGCGCACGCCCCGAGTGCTAGACTGTGCCGCGATTCTCGCTGGCGGCGAGGGCGAGCCGGCCACGGATCGCCGCGGCAGCCGTCGCCCCGACAGGAAGCTTCGTTGCAATGAACATCATCGGACATCTCACCGTACTGCCCCGCATTCCCGAGCCGATCGCGCGTCTCGACGAGCTGGCCCACAACCTCTACTGGACGTGGGACCCCGACGCCAGGCGACTGTTTCGTCACCTGGACCGCGAGCTCTGGGAAGACTCGGACCACAACCCCATCGCGCTCATCCGCGACATCCGCCAGGAGCGTCTCGACGCGGCCGCGACGGACGAGGCGTATCGCGCCTTGTATGCCGACGTGTTCGAGCGCTTCGACGCCTATCTCTCAACGCCGAGCTGGTTTCAGCAGATGGGCCTGCGGGCGGACGATCTGTACGCCTACTTCTGTGCCGAGTACGGCTGGCACGAGGCCGTGGCCCTGTACTCGGGCGGCCTCGGGGTCCTGGCCGGCGACCACACCAAGGCAGCGTCCGATCTCGGGGTACCGCTGGTCGCGGTCGGGCTGTTCTACCCGGAAGGCTACTTCCACCAGCGGGTCGCACCCGACGGGCGCCAGGAGGCGGTGTACGTGCGTCACAGCCCCGACGACCTGCCGCTGACGCTGGCGGTGGACGCCGATGGGGAACCCGTCGTCGCGCACGTCGACGTCTTCGGGCGCGACGTCGCCCTGCGAGCCTGGACGGTTCGCGCGGGACGCGCGCGTGTCTACCTCCTCGACGTCGACTTCGATGCCAACGACGCGGCCGAGCGGCAGCTCTTGCGCCGCCTCTACGGCGGCGATCAGCGCACACGCGTGACGCAAGAGATCATCCTCGGGATCGGCGGCGTGCGCATGCTGCGAGCCCTGGGCGTGTCCCCCGATGCCTGGCACATGAACGAGGGGCACAGCGCCTTCATGGTGCTGGAGCGCTGTCGGGAGCTGGTCGCCAGCGGGCTCGGCTTCGACGAGGCGCGCGAGGCCGTCACCGCCAGCACCCTGTTCACCGTGCACACGCCGGTGGCGGCCGGCAACGACGCGTTCCCGTTCGACCTGGTGAACCAGTGCTTCGACGGCTATTGGGAGAGCCTCGGCATCGACCAGGAAGCCTTCCACGGGCTCGGCAAGGCCGATCACGGCTGGGGGCCGGTGTTCAGCATGCCGGCGCTGGCGCTGCGCTTCTCGTCGGGACGCAACGGCGTGGCCAGGCTTCACGGCGAGACGAGTCGTCGCATCTGGAGCGACCTGTGGCCCGGCGTCCCGACCTGCGAGGTGCCAATCGGTCACGTGACCAACGGCGTCCATTTGTCGAGCTGGATGGCGCCCGAGATGCAGGAGCTGCTCGGCACCGTGTTGCCCGAGGACTGGCCGCAACGCTTCGACGACCTGTCCATGTGGGATCGGGTACGCAATCTGGATGACGTCGCCCTGTGGAGCGTGCGGCGGACGATGAAGGCTCAGAGCGTGCAGTTCCTGCGACGACGGGTGCTGCGGCAGCTCGACCGGCAGGAGGCGAGTCCAACCGCTCTCAAGGGCACCGGCGAGCTGTTCGATCCGAATGCGCTGACCATCGGTTTCGCTCGCCGCTTCGCGACCTACAAGCGCGCCACGTTGATCTTCCGCGACCTGGACCGGCTGGCGGGTATCCTCTCTGACGGCGAGCGTCCCGTGCAACTGGTGTTCTCGGGCAAGGCGCACCCGGCCGACGAGCCCGGGCAGGCGCTCATCGCCAGCATCCACAACCTGTCCAAGGACGAACGCTTCGCCGGCCGGATCCTGTTCGTCGAGGACTACGACATGGCGGTCGGGCGCGCGCTCACCCGGGGCGTGGACGTGTGGCTCAACAACCCGCGGCGCCCGCTGGAAGCGTCGGGCACCAGCGGGCAGAAGGCGGCCATGAACGGCATCCTCAACATGTCGGTCCTGGACGGGTGGTGGCCCGAGGGCTTCGACGGCAAGAACGGCTGGGCCATCGGCGGGAGCCGAGCCTTCGAGGACGCCGAGCGCGCCGACGCTGAAGACGCCGATGCGCTGTACGCCATCCTCGAGCGGGAGGTGGTACCGCTGTACTACCAGCGTGACGGCGACGGCGTGCCGCACGCCTGGCTCACGCGCGTCAAGGAGGCCATTGCCACGGTGGCGCCGCACTTCAACGCCCAGCGCATGGTCAAGGATTACGTCACCCGCTACTACGAGCCCGCCGCACGGCGTGGCGAGGCGATGCTGGCCGACGGCCACCGCTCGGCCACCGAGCTTGCAGCGTGGCGCAGGCACGTGGCGGAGCAGTGGCCGCAGGTGTCGTTCAGCGTCGAGCCGCTGACGGACGGTCTGCGGCGCATCGGCGAGGAGCTCGAGGTCACCGCCGTGCTCGACGCCGGCGAGCTGGCCGACGACGAGGTGCGCGTCGAGCTCGTCTACGGTTCCGAGGAGGACGATCTCGAGCACGACATCCGCGTGGTGACGATGACGAGGCTGGAGGAGCGGCCGGACGGCGCGAGCGTGTACCGTGCACGCTTCACGCCGGAGCTGAGCGGCCGGCTGGCGTACGGCGTCCGCGCCTTCCCGGTCCATCCCGCGCTGGCAACGCCGTTCGATGCCGGCGCCATCCGGTGGGCCTAGGCAAGCTGCCGCTCAGCCTGTCGCAGCCAGGTTCGCGAGGTCGGTGAAGACCACGAGCCGCTCGCGCGCCGATACGGCCCGGGCCGGGTGGACATCGATGTCGTCCTCGCCTGCCAGCGTGGCCTCCAAGGCGCTGCGCTTGCCTTCACCCTGGACGAGGAAGGCGACGACGCGACTGCGGCTCAGCACCTCGGCGCCGAGGCTCAGGCGGGTGAGGGCCGTGCCGGGTGGCCGCACGACCTGGGTGAGGCCCGGGCGAGAGGCGGCACCGGTGCCGGGGAAGAGGCTGGCCGTGTGGCCGTCGCCGCCCAGGCCCAGCAGCGTCAGGTCGAAGCTCAACGCGGCACCGAGCACGCGCTCCAAGGTGGCCGCGTACGCCTCGGCGCTCGCTTCGGGCGTGTCGAGGTGCGGCCACGGGAAGACCTGCTCGCGGGGAACCGGCACGGCGTCGAGGAAGGCGGTGAAGGCGGCGCCGGCGTTGCTCTCGGGATCGTCCAGCGGAACGTAGCGCTCGTCGCCCCAGAACAGCCAGCTCCGCTGCCACGGCAGCTCGGCGCGCCCGGCCAGGGCGCGGTATAGAGGCAGCGGCGTGGAGCCGCCGGACAGGGCCGCCACGAACCGCCCGCGGGCGGACACCGCCGCCGTCATGACGTCCTCGAACAGCCGCAGTGCGGCAGCGCCGACGTCGTCGACGAGGACGATGTCAGAGCCATGCATGTCGCGAGTATAAGGGCCGCCGGGAGAGGCTCGGGTAGACTGCCCCATGACGCCGACACGAGCCGATGCAGTCGAATTGATG
>CAYOXR010000266.1:0-1703 GCA_964407955.1 uncultured bacterium
CTGGCGGCGTGCAGTAGCATGCCGGAGACGGGCAGCGTGAGCGTGAGCGCGGTGGGGCTCCCGGCCGGTGTGGCGCCGTCGGTGGAGGTCGCCAGCGGCAGCTATTCGGTCGTCGTCACGGCCCCCGAGACGCTCACGGGCCTGGTGCCGGGCACGTACACCGTCACGCCGCAAGCCGTTTCGTTGCGCCGCAACGTCTTCGATGGGGTCGCGAGCAGCACTACCGTCACGGTCAGTGCCGGCGGGACCGCGAGTGACACGGTCACCTACACCGTCGAGCCGGGCGACCTGTGGGTCACTGCATACGACACCCTCACCAGCTCAGGCTCGGTGATGGAGTACCCGGCATCGTCTCTGGCGACGACGCCCGTGCGGAGCACCACCATCGGCGGCCTCGCCAATCCGCTCGGCGTGGCGTTCGATGCCGCCGGAAACCTGTGGGTGGCCAACACGAGTGCCGGCTCGCTGGATGAGTACCTGGCGTCGCCGTTCGCGCCGGGACCGTTCGCCACGTTCTCGACCGCCGCCGACCCGCACGGTGTGGCGTTCGATGCGGACGGCAACCTGTGGATCGGGGAGTTCACGGCCAGCAGCGGCGGGACGCCCACGTCCGGATCGGTCGTGGAGCTTCTGGCGTCACCTTACGCGCCCACCACGGGTGCCACCATCGGCGGCATGAGCTCGCCGGGCGGCGTCGCCTTCGATAGCGCCGGCGACCTCTGGGTCGCCGATCCCGCCGACCACGAGCTGCTGGCGTACGCCGCGTCGTCGCTGGCCACCTCGTCCCCGACGGGCACCCCGGTCTCCCTCGGCGCCTCGAGCTACCCGGTGGCCCTGGCGTTCGATGCCGGCGGAGATCTGTGGGTCGCGGACGGCATCTCCGGTGAGGTGACGGAGTACCTGGCGTCCTCGCTCGCCACGAGCCCGCAAGCGGGCACGGCGTTCGCCACCTCGTCCAGCGCCTTGAATGGCTTGGCGTTCGACGTCGCCGGGAACCTCTGGATCGCGGACGGCAGCTCCGGCCAGGTGGTCGAGTACCCGGCGTCGACGCTCGCGACGACCCACGCGACGGGAACCGCCATCCCCGTCAACGAGGACCCCAAGGGGTTGGCGTTCGATCCGCCACCGTACAACCTGCCGCTGTCGCGCTGAGCCGTCGCAACCGCGTATTCGAGGCGCATGCGGCGCCATCACGCCGGCGCGGTCTTGCAGGTGCGGCGCGGCTGCGCTCCGGGTCGCCGTCTTCAACGCGTCGGCATGCTGTAGGCTCGGATCGGTATCGAATTCGCAGCCGGGGGTGGTCTGACGTGGCCAAGGTCGTCTACGCCGTCAGCATGCCGCTGGATGGGTTCGTTGCGGGCAAGAACCAGAGTGTCGAGAACCCGCTGGGCGAGGGAGGCGAGCAGCTGCACCGGTGGCTACGCGCGCTGTCCGCCTGGCGCGCAATGCATGGCCTCGAACAAGGGGAGGAGAACGTCAGCTCGGCCCTGTTCGAGGAAGACGACGAAGGTGCCATCGTCATGGGCCGCAATATGTTCGGGGGCGGTCCCGGTCCCTGGGGCGACGAGCCGTGGACCGGTTGGTGGGGAGACGACCGTCCGTTCCACAAACCCGTGTTCGTCCTCACCCATCATCCCCGGCCGCCGCTCGTGGCCGAGGGCGGCACGACGTTCACGTTCGTCACGGACGGCATCGAGAGCGCC
>CAYOXR010000267.1:0-13195 GCA_964407955.1 uncultured bacterium
GCCTCACCTCGGTGTGCCTGGGCCTGGTGCACGCGCTCGACCGGCAGGGGCTGCGTGTCGGTTTCTTCAAGCCGATCCGCCAGCCCGGCAGCGAGGACGGCCCGGAGCGTTCCACGCACTTCGTCAGGCGCACGACCACGCTGCTGCCGCCGGAAGCGCTTCCGTTCAGGGAGGCGGAGACGCTGCTGACCGCCGGCAAGCGCCCCGAGCTATTGCA
This sequence comes from uncultured bacterium, assembly GCA_964407955.1. Lineage (GTDB taxonomy): Bacteria > Deinococcota > Deinococci > Deinococcales > Trueperaceae > JASBRS01. The sequence goes on from CAYOXR010000267.1 coordinate 218, forward strand.
GGAGCTGGTCGGCCGCTACCAGGCCTCGGCTCGGGACGCCGAGGTGGTGATCATCGAGGGGTTGGTCGCCACGGCCGACCAGACGGGCCTCGACACCCTCAACGCCGACATCGCGCGGGCCCTGGACGCCGAGGTGTTGCTGGTGGGCGCGCTGGGACGCAGCAGCTTGAGCGAGTTCAACGATCGCCTCGACCTGGTCGCGGCGCAGTACGGAGGTGCCGACAGCGCCAAGGTGCTCGGCGTGATCGTCAACAAGCTGAACGCGCCGCGCCAGGAGGTCGTCGCCGCCACCCGCACCGACCTGCATCCGCCTGCCGAGCTGCTGACGCCGGAGCGGCTCCTGAAGGACTGCTCGGTGTTCCGCAACACCGGCTTCCACCTCTACGGCGCGGTGCCCTGGGAGCAGGCGATGGTGTCGCCGCGCACGCTGGACGTGGCGCAACACCTGGGGGCGAGGTCCCTGTACGAAGGCGACATCGGGCGGCGACGGGTCGTCGACGTTTCGCTGGTGGCGCGCACGGTGGTGAACATGACGCACCGCCTGCGCCCCGACGGCCTCATCGTCACACCCGGCGACCGCGACGACATCATCCTCGCGGCGTGCATGGCGGCGCTCAACGGCGTGCCGCTGGCGGGGCTGGTGCTCACCGGGGGCATCGAGCCCGATGCGCGCATCATGAAGCTCTGCGAGAGGGCCGTGGGCACCGGGCTGCCGATCCTGATGGTCGATACCGACTCGTACGTGACCGCGGCGCGCGCCGCGGCCATGAACCTCGAGGTCCCGGTCGACGACCTGGAGCGCATCGAGCGCGTGATGGACAGCGTCGCCAGCTACCTCGACATCGAGCGTCTGAAGGCGCGCATCGCCAGCGATCGCGAGCCGAGACTGTCGCCGCCCGCTTTCCTCTACCGCTTGGTGGAGGGCGCCCGCCGCGCCGGCAAGCGCGTCGTGCTGCCCGAGGGGGAGGAGCCGCGCACCGTCAGGGCGGCGGCGGCGTGTGTCGAGCGCCGCATCGCTCGTTGCGTGCTGATCGGCGAGCCGGCCGAGATCCGGCGCGTGGCAGAGGCCCAGGGTGTGCGCCTCGGCGAGGGCATCGAGATGCTGGAGCCGACGGACGAGCTGCGCGAGCGCTACGTGGAGGGCATGGTGGCGCTCAGGCGCCACAAAGGCCTGACGGCCGACGGTGCGCGCAACCAGCTGCGGGACAACGTCGTGCTGGGCACCATGATGCTCGCGCGCGGCGAGGTGGACGGGCTGGTCTCGGGGGCACTGCACACGACCGCGAACACCGTGAGGCCGGCGCTTCAGCTGATCAAGACGCGCGACGACGCCAGGCTGGTGTCGTCGATCTTCTTCATGTGCCTTCCCGAGCAGGTGCTGATCTACGGGGACTGCGCCGTGAATCCCGAGCCGACCGCCGAGGAGTTGGCCGACATCGCCGTGCAGTCGGCGGAGTCGGCGCTGGCGTTCGGGATCACGCCGCGGGTGGCGATGATCAGCTACTCGACCGGGCCTTCGGGCAGCGGCACGGAAGTCGAGAAGGTGCGGGAGGCCACGCGGCTCGCCAAGGAGCGGCGTCCCGACCTTACGCTCGACGGACCGCTGCAGTACGACGCCGCCACGGTCGCCAGCGTCGCGCGCTCGAAGGCGCCCGACAGCCCGGTGGCGGGTCGCGCCACGGTGCTCATCTTCCCGGACCTGAACACCGGCAACGCCACCTACAAGGCGGTGCAGCGCAGCGCCAACGTGGTGTCGGTGGGGCCGATGTTGCAGGGCTTGCGGCGCCCGGTGAACGACCTGTCGCGCGGCGCGCTGGTCGACGACATCGTCTATACGATCGCCCTCACCGCCATCCAGGCCGAGCAGGCCGAGCGTTTGGAGCGGGCGACGGCGGGGGCGCTGGGCTGAGCGGCACGGTGCCTGCCGCGGCTCGACGTCTGCTCAGGCCTTCGCCAGCGTGAACACGTAGCGCTTGAGGTACTGGAGCCACAGGCCCTGGAGCCATCCGTAGCGTTCCGCCAGCTCGCGAGCGCTGCCGCGGGCGATGCTCAGGCCCGGCGTGTACACCCGGCTGATGGCGCTGAGCGCGCCCGTGTCGGTCCAGGGAACGCGTTCGAAGCGCCCGAGGGCGCGTTGTAGCACGAGCTCGGCCGACCAGGGGCCGAGACCCGGCACCCCAAGCAGCCAGCGGTACGCCTCCTCGTAGCCGGCGGTGAGCAGCCAGCCGTCCTCGACGGCGAGGAAGACGCGCGCTGCAGCCACCAGCCGGTCGACCTTGCGGGTGTTGTTGGTGGCCGCGAGGAGGGCCCGCCGGGCGCCGTGGGCGAGGGCGGCCGGCTCGGGGAACAGCGAGTATGTGTCGCCGCCCGCCGGCAAGCGCTCGCCGAGGGCGGCGGCGATGCGCGCCATGCTCGTCACCGCGAAGGCGACCGGGGTGCGCTGGCGCACGAGGGCCCAGCAGGCGGCCTCGAAGGGGTGCGGGAAGCGAGGCGGGTGGTAGCCGCGCAGCGCCGAGAGGACCGGCCGGAAGGGTGGATCGGCGACGGGTTCGAGCGGCCGCACGTCCAGCTCGAGCGCCAGCGATCGCGTCACGGTGCGCGCCAGGGCCTCACGCTCGGCAGCGTCCAACGGGTCGTCGACATGGGCCGTCAGCCGTGGGCGATCGACGCTGCCCAGCGAGCGGAGCTCGACGACGCGCGGCCGGCCGCCGCCGTCGGGGCGCCATGCCTGGCGAAACGCGTTCGGCCCGGGCCGGCGCGTGACCGGGCTCGCAGCGAAGCCCGCCAGCGCGGCCAGCGTGTGGGCCATGTCGAACGGTGCGGCGGGGGAGAGGGTGAAGGACGCCATGGGCTCGCCTGCGGGGAGGTCAGAAGCGCGTCAGCACGCTCACGCCGCGTTGTGCGAAGGTGCCCATGGCCGCCAGCTCGTCGCCGGCCTCATCGAGCCCGATGCGGCGCCCGATGAGTCGGCCCACGCCCAGCTCGTTGTCGACCACGAAGGCCAGCAGGTCCGGGTAGCGGCTTGCCGCCATGCCGTGCACGCCCCACACGCTCAGCTCGCGCTTGATGACCTCCAGCATGGGCATCGGCGGCGCGGCCTCGTCTCCCAGGAGCAGGCCGGCCTGGACATGCCGGCCCAGGCGACGCAAGGTGCGAACGGCCTGCGCGGCCGTGGCGGACGAGCCGACGGCATCGAGCGTCACGTCGGCGCCGCCGGCGCCGAGGTCGCGCAGCGCTTCGACGGGGTCGCAGTCGGCGGCGTTCACAGCGGCATGGGCGCCGAGGGTTTCGGCGCGGGCCAGCTTGGCGGCGTCTATGTCGACCGCCACCACCCTGGCGCCGAGGGCGCGGCCGATCATCACCGCCGAGAGCCCCACGCCGCCGCAGCCGAACACCGCGAGCGTCTCCCCGGCGGACAACCGAGCCTTGTCGACGAGTGCCGCGAAGGACGTCATGAAGCGGCACCCCAGGCCGGCGGCCTCGTCGAACTCGAGGGCCGCCGGGAGGGGCACCAGGTTGACGTCGGCGTGTGGCACGAACACGTACTGCGCGAACGAGCCGGGGCCATCGAAGCCTGGCTGGTACTCGTGATGGCACAGGTTCTGGTGGCCGGAGCGGCATGCCTCACAGTGCCCGCAGCCGCAGCAGAACGGCGCGGTGACGCGTTCTCCGACGGAATGCTCGCGCACCTGCGGTCCGAGGGCGACGACCACGCCGGCGAACTCGTGGCCGGGAACGTGCGGCGGCGTGACCGCCGGGTCGTGTCCCATCCAGGCATGCCAGTCGCTGCGGCACACGCCGGTGGCGCGCACCTCCACGACGGCGCCGTCCCGACCGGGCTCGGGATCGGGAAGCTCCACGACCGTCAGGGGGCCACGGTAGGCCTGGTACTGCGCTGCTCTCATGCACGCTCCTCCCGCCGCCGACGTCGGCTCACGCCGGTCATCAGGGTACGACGGCAGGGCCGTATACTGTGCGCGCCGTGCAGGTCTCCGCCACCACCCTCGAGACGCTCTCGTTCGCGCGCGTCCTGGCTGCGCTCGCCGAACGGGCGGCCACGCGCTTGGGGGCGGAGCGCATCGGCGCGGTGACGCCGACGCTGGCGCCCGATGCGATCGACCGCGCGCTCACGCGCACGGAGGAGGTGCTAGCGGGGGGCGATCTGTCGCTCGGCGGCGTCGAGGACATCCGGCCGCTCCTGGTGCGGGTGCGTGAGGGGGGCTTGCTGGAGGGGGCGGAGATCCTCTCCATCGCTTACACGCTGGAGTCCGCCTCGACGTTGCGGCGCGCCATCGTCACGAGCGAGCGGCCGGCGCTGTCGGAGCTGGCTGCGCGCATCGGCAGCTTCGACGGGGCGCTGCGCGTGGTGCGCGAGCAGCTCGATCCGGACGGCAACGTGCGCGACGATGCCACCCCGAAGCTGGCCGACATCCGCCACCGTCTCAATCCCTTGCGCGGCCGCATCCGTGAGCGCCTCACGCGGCTGCTGGAGACGCACGCCGCCAGCGTGCAAGACCCCATCATCACGCTGCGTCGGGATCGCTACGTCATCCCGATTCGCGCGGCCGCTCAGAGCAGCGTTCCCGGCATCGCCGTGGACCGCAGCGACTCCGGCGCCACCGTGTTCGTCGAGCCTGCGTCGGTGGTGCCTTTGAACAACGAGCTGGCGCTGCTGGAGATGGAGGAGCGGGACGAGGTCCGCCGCATCTTGCTCGCCCTGGGCGTGCGCCTCGCCGGCGAGCCAGGCGTCGATGACAGCTTGGAGATCATCGCCGAGCTCGACCTCGTCAATGCCAGCGCGCGCCTGGCACGAGACTGGCGCCTCGCCCGACCCGAGCTGGCCGGCGACGGAGGCGTGCTGCTCCCCGCGGCGCGCCACCCGCTCGTCGACGGGTGCGTGCCCAACAGCATCGAGCTCGACGACGCACAGCGCCTGCTGGTGGTGACCGGTCCCAACGCCGGCGGCAAGACGGTGCTGCTCAAGACGCTTGGCATGGCCGCGGTGATGGCGGCCAGCGGGCTGTTCGTGGCCGCCGGTGAGGCGGATGCGACGGGACGCGGCCGGGCGCCGCGGCTGCCGCGCTTCGAGGCGCTGTTGAGCGACATCGGCGACGAGCAGAGCATCGAAGCGAGCCTGAGCACCTACGCCGGCCATGTCGGGAACCTGAAGCGGATGGTGGACCGGGCCGACGCCGGCACCCTGGTGCTGGTCGACGAGCTCGGCTCGGGCACGGATCCCGACGAGGGGGCGGCGCTGTCCCAGGCCATCCTCGAGGCGCTTCTGGCCAGCGGTGCGCGAGGCCTCATCACCACGCACCTGGCGCCGCTCAAGGTGTTCGCCTCGGAGACCGGCGGCGTCCGGAATGCCGCCATGCGCTTCGACGTGGAGCGGCTCGAGCCGGCCTATGAGCTGGTCGTGGGTCAGCCGGGGCGGTCCTACGCGCTGGCGATCGCCCGCCGATTGGGCCTGGGCGAGGCGCTTCTGGAGCGTGCGGCGGAGCTGCTGGGCCCGGCGGGGGGCCGGCTGGAGGTGCTGCTCGAGACACTCGAGGATCAGCGCGTGGCGCTCGAAGGCGAGCTGGCCGAGGCGCGGGAGGCCGGCGACCGAGCGCGAGGCGAGGCCGAGGTGCTTCGCGCCGAGATCGCCAGGCTGCGAGAGCGCGAGGAGGAGCTTGTGGCCGAGGCCGCCGCCCGAGCCGACAGCATGCTGCAAGACACCTTGCAGCAGGCGGCGAGGCTGAAGCGGACGGCTGCGCACGACCCCGCCCAGCGCTCCCAAGCCCTGGAAGCCATCCACGAGCTCAGGCGAGAGGCCAGGAGCAAGGCCTCCGGCGCCGGCCGCGAGCGCCGGGACGCGCCCGCGCTCAGGCCGGGAGTTCAGGTTCGGGTGGCGGAGTTCAACGCCGAGGGACCGGTGCTCGAGGACCGCGGCGACACCCTGCTGGTCCAGCTCGGCGTGCTCAAGGTCGAGGTGCCCAGGCGCGACGCACGGCCGGTGAGTCCGCGCGAAGGCGCCGGCCACGGCGAGCCGCCGCAGGCGCGGAGCAGTGCGCCCACCGCCGGTTTCGACGCGGAGCTGAACATCCGCGGCGAGCGGGTGGAGGCGGGGCTGGAGAAGGTGCGCGACTTCGTGAGCGAGGCGCAGGCGCTAAAGGTGGCGTCGGTGCGCATCCTGCATGGCAAGGGCACGGGGGCGCTGCGCGACGCCGTACGGAGCTACCTCAGGAGCGACAAGCGCGTCGAGCGCTTCGAGGACGCCGTGCCCTACGAAGGCGGCCACGGCGTCACCGTCGTGTACCTGCGGGTGTAACCGCGCGGGCGGTGGCCGGGCATCGAAAGGGCGGTCCGCGTCCGTTACGCCGCCCCATTGCCGGCGTGGCATACTGCGCTGCATGCGCCCGGTGATCGTCTTCGATCTCGACGGCACGCTGGTCGACTCCCTGCCCGATATCGCCGCGAGCTTCCTCCACGTCTTCGCGGCCGTGGGCTTGCCGGTCCCCGGCGAGGCCGAGCTCTGGGCGCGGCTCGGCGGGCCACTGGAGGCCACCTTCGCGGCGTTCGCTCCGGAGACCAGCGTGGACGAGCTGTGTGCGCGTTACCGGGAGCACTACGCGCTGCACCTCGCCGAGCGCAGCCGGCCGTTCGCGGGCGTGCCGGCCCTGCTTCGCGAGCTGGGGCGGCGCGGCTACCTGCGGGCCGTGGCCACCACCAAGCGGACCGTAACGGCCCGGCGTTTGATCGAGGCGGTGGGGCTCGCCGACGTGTTGGACCACGTGGAGGGGAGCGACGCGCCGCCTTACAAGCCCGCGCCCGACGTCGTCTTGCGCGCGCTGGAGGCGCTGCCTGGTCGGGGCCTGTGGATGGTGGGGGACACCTCTGCCGACGTGCTGGCGGGGCGCGCGGCGGGCCTCGCCACCTACGCCGTCACCTGGGGCGTCGGGGACGTCGGCCCCTTGGGCGCCTCCGCGCCCACACGTCTGGAACCCGACCTCGACGCCTTGCTGCAGCTGTGTCCGGACGCCGGCCAAGAGCTGACGGCGCCACCACGCTCGCAGCCCTGAGGCGTGCGCCGTGCACGGCGCAGTTTCACGGCCGGAGCCGAGCCGCTTCGGTAGCATGCGGCATGGACAACCTGGAGAAGCAGTACGTCATCGATGCGCTGGCCGAGGACTCCTGGCGCATGTTCAGGATCATGGGCGAGTTCGTGCAGGGTTTCGAGGAGATGGCGGACGTGGGCAAGGCGGTGTCGTTCTTCGGCTCCGCACGAGTGGGGGAGGACGCCGAGACTTACGGCAAGGCGCGTGTCCTGGCCGCGGATCTGGCGCGCTCCGGCTATGCCATCATCACCAGCGGCGGCCCGGGCATCATGGCGGCTGCCAACCGCGGGGCCATCGAGGCCGAGGCGCGCAGCATCGGGCTCAACATCGACCTGCCGCACGAGCAGAAGCCCAACCCGTTCCAGACCGACAGCCTGCAGTTCAAGTACTTCTTCGTGCGCAAGGTCATGCTGGTGAAGTACTCGACGGCGTTCGTGGTGTTCCCCGGGGGCTTCGGCACGATCGACGAGCTCTTCGAGGCGCTGACGCTGATCCAGACCCGCAAGATCAAGCCCTTCCCGGTGTACCTGATCGGGGTCGAGTACTGGCGTGGGCTGCTGCAGTGGCTGCAGGGCACGTTGCAGCGGCTGGGAACGATCTCCGAGCACGACCTTCACCTGTTCAAGGTGGTGGATGACGTCAGTACCATCGCCGACGAGATCGACGACTACTACCGCAGCGAGCATCACGGCGGCTTCAACCTGCCGTGGTGAAGGCGGGCGCGATGTGCCTCGCTGTCCATCATAAGACTTGACATGATGGCACTCAGATTTCTATACTCCGAAGTGCGATAGGTGCCGGTATGCCCGGAGCGGGCTCGCCGGCGCCGCGAGAGCACGCAAGGAGGAGATCCATGGCACTGGTCCGCAACACGCGTACGCTTCCCGTGCGCCGCTTCGCGCTCGACCCCTTCGAGGAGTTCGACCGCATGCTGGGCGACTTCGGCAGCTCCTTGCAGCGCGGCGGCGAGTGGCTGAGCTACCCCATCGACCTGTACGAGACCGACACCGACCTGGTGCTCGAGATGGCCGTCCCCGGCATCAGCACCGAGGACCTGGACATCAGCATCGAGGGCCGGCAGCTCAGCGTCCGGGGCAAGCTTCCGGAGGCCGCCGATGACGGGCGCCGCTACTGGCTGCAGAGCATCCCGCGCGGCGACATGAGCCGCACCGTGAAGCTCCCTGCCGCGGTCGAGGTCGACAAGATCAAGGCGCACGTGGCCGACGGCATGCTTCAGCTCACCATGCCCAAGCTCGCCGAGGCCAAGGTCCACAAGATCGCGATCCACTGAGGACGTCGGAGGGGCCGAGCCGATGAGCTCGGTCCCTCCGGCCGCGCTCATCGGCGCACGAGGCGTCGACGCCGTGACGCCTGCAGGCCGGGGCGCATCGCCAAGTGCGGCGGCCCCGGCCTTGCCTCTGGGGCGCCGCTCCGTCGCGGACGGCGCGCCCGCCAACGGCGCGTGGTGGGCGGCCCTGCGGGGTATCCTGTCTTCCCATGGCGCCATGGCGACGCGAGCTCAGGGACCTCGGCGTGCTGGCCGCGCCGCTGGTGCTGGCGCAGCTTGCGCAGAACGGCATGAGCGTGGTGGACACGCTCATGGTAGGGCGCCTGGGGCCGAGCCAGCTGGCCGGCATCGCCCTCGGCGGGACGCTGTTCACCTTCGTGCTCATCGTGTGCGTTGGCATGCTCTACGCGGTGGGGCCGATGGTGGCGCAGGCGCACGGCGCGCACCGGCCGGAGGAGGCCGCGCGGGCCGCGCGCCAGGGTCTGTGGCTGGCGTTGGCGCTGTCGGTTCCCGGCGTGCTGGTGTTCGTGGAGGCCCGCCCTCTGCTGCTGATGACGGGCCAGGACCCGATCATCGCAGCCGCGAGCGGCGCCTACCTTCGCGCCATGGCCTGGGGGTTCCCCTTCGTGCTGGCGTTCACGGCCCTGCGCGGTTACCTCGAGGGCCACGGCGACGCGCGCCCCATCCTGGCGGTGGCCGCGCTGGGCGTGGCCCTGAACGTGGCCGCGAACGACGTGCTGATGTTCGGCCGGCTGGGGTTGCCACGGCTCGGGCTGGTGGGCACGGGCTACGCCACCGCCGTGGTCTACGCCACCATGGCGTTGCTGACGGCCGTCTACCTGCGTTGGCGCTACCCGCACCGGCGCGTCTTCGCCGGCCTGAGGCGGCCCGATCCCGGCATGTTGTCGGAGCTCCTGCGCATCGGCTGGCCGATCAGCCTGACGCTGGGCTTCGAGGTCGGTCTGTTCGCGCTGACCGCGTTGCTCATGGGACACTTCGGCGATGCCGCCCTGGCGGGGCATCAGATCGCGCTGCAGAGCGCCTCGACGACCTTCATGGTGCCACTGGGCGTCGGCATCGCTACCGGCGTGCGGGTGGGCCAGGCCACGGGCCGGGGCGACACGGCCGGCGTGGTGCGGGCCGGCTACACCGGCATCGCCCTGAGCGCGGCCTTCATGGCATGTGCCGGGGCGCTGTTCTGGCTCGCTCCCGACGCGGTCATCGGCCTCTACCTCGCCGTCGATGCGCCCGCCAACGTCGGCGTCGTCGCCTACGCACGCCGGTTCCTGGCCTTCGCGGCCGTGTTCCAGGTGTTCGACGGGACGCAGGTGAGCGCCTCGGGCGCGCTGCGGGGCCTCAAGGATACACGCACGCCGATGGTGCTGACGCTGGTGGCGTACTGGCTGGCGGGGGTGCCGACGGGGGTGCTCCTGGCGTTCCCCGGCGGCGCCGGCCCGCGGGGCCTGTGGGCCGGCCTCGTCGTCGGCCTGGCCGTGGCGGCGGTGTTGCTGCTGGCGCGCTTCGCGCGGCTGTCGAGACGGCGCCAGCCCGTCCGACCGGCGCCCCAGGTGGGGTAGACTACCGCGCCGGAGGCCGACGCCATGAACCGGCTCCGCCTCACCAGGAGGGCTTCCAGTCGCGCCGCCGCAGGCGGCGTCGCCACAGTGCCATGCGCTTTCCGGGCCTCGACCACTACCTCCGAGCCGCCAGCCTCGAGCCGCGGCGGGCGGCGGCCGTGTTGCGCAGCGTGTTCGCCGTCATGTTCCTCGGGCAGATGCTCACCGCCCTCGTCATCGCCATCGTGGTGCGTCTGATCAGCCATCTCGACACCCATCCGAGCCCGCTCCTGGGGTGGGTGCTGGTGGGCCTGACCGGTCTGGAGCTGCCGCTGGGGCTGTTGCTGGCGGGGCTGGCCGGACGCGGCCGGGATCGGCGCCGCGCGCTGTCAGCCTCGCTCCTGGGTGCGGTGGTGCTGTCGACGCCAGCCTGGTTCGCGGCGCTGGCGCTCGCCACGGGCCAAGGAGGCCCCCCCGTGGTGGTGCTGTGGGCGTTGCTGGCGCTGTACTACGGCGTCGGCGTGGGCGGCGTCGGGCGGCTCGCGGCCCGGGCGGCGCAGGGGCCGCCCGTGGCGGCCTCGTGACGCCTTGCCCGGGCCGACCCGCCGCAGCCGCCAGGGGTCAGCCGGTGTGCCCTCCGACCCCTGTGGTCCGGTCCGTGGCCGGCGCCGCGTTCTCGTGCTCGCTCTGAGCGAACCACTCCCGCCAGTCCCACGAGCTCTTCATCACCTCGGCGAGCTGGAAGGTCTCCGTGCTGGTGATGTCGGGACAGTGCGAGGGGAGCTCCTCGGTCACGAAGGCGTGCAGCTCCTTGACGCTGCTGTGAAGCGTCTGGATCACGATGTCCGCCTGGCCGAACGAGGTGCCGACGAAGCGCACGTAGGGCAGGCGCGCCAGCGTGCTGGCCGTTTGCGCCACCGTGCCCGGCCGCACCCGCACGAGGATGATCGCCGCCGCCTCGACGCCGAGCTGGAGCGGGTCGCCCACTGCCGTGATGTGGATGAGCCGGCGCTCCTGCAGGCGGGCGACGCGCGAGCGGACGGTGCTCTCGGAGACCTTCAGGTCCCGCGCGATGTCCCGGAACGGCCGGCGGCCGTCATCCTCGAGGGCCACGATGATCGCCTTGTCCAGCTCGTCGAGCTGCATGCTGCCTCCTTCTGCGCGATACGTGAGGCCCGACGGAACGCATTCAGCATAACGGCCCCTGGACTCGGTTGACAATGCGCACCAATCCAGCTTTACTTGTAGCACTATGCGCAATGTCTTCTCGACGCGCGCTGGCTGCGCGCTCGGCCGTTCGGCTGGCGACCGGCGAGAGGACGCAGAAGGGAGGACGGCGGGCCGCGAGTATGTCTTGGGCCGAAGGAGAGGACGACGTTAAGGATGCACCGCCTTCAGCGGTCGTGAAGAGAAGGAGCTAGCCGTGGGCAAGGATCGCAAGCACAAGGCCAATCCCGAGTGGATGTCCGGCGACATGGCGGGAGACGACGCCGAGGCGCTGGAGCGCGAGATCGAGGAGGCCAGGCAATACGACCACGAAGACCCGCTGTTCGGCCTGACGGTCGAGGACCTCAGCGGGCCGCGGCTGAGCCGGCGCACCGTGCTGCGCCTGATGGCGGCGGCCGGCTTGCTGTCGGCGGTGCGTCTGACGCCGGGGTTGGGCGGACTCGCGCGTGCCCAGGGTGCCTCCGGCGGTCACCTGAAGGCCGGCTGGGCCGGCACCGGCGAGATCCAGACCCTGGATCCGGCCCAGATCAACCAGGTGCTCGAGTTCCAGATCGCTTCCAACGTCCTGGGCGGCCTGACGCACATCAACCCTCAGCTCGTGGCCGAGGGTGACCTGGCCGAGAGCTGGACGGTCACGCCCGACGGCAAGCAGTACACCTTCAAGCTCCGCCAGGGCGTCACGTTCCACAACGGCGACCCGTTCACCGCCGACGACGTCATCTTCACCTACAACCGCTCCAAGGACCCCAAGCAGTCCATCCAGGCGAGCGTCCTGGCCGTCGTCGACAGCGTCGACAAGCTCGACCCCTACACCGTGCGCTTCAACCTGACGGCGCCGCAGGCGTCGTTCCTCATCAAGGTGACCGAGCGCTCCAGCGGGCGCGCGCTCGCCATCGTCAACCAGCGCGCGCTCAAGGAGATGGGCGCCGCCGCCTACGGCCTGAAGCCGGTGGGGACGGGACCGTTCATGGTCACCTCGCACCAGCTCGGGCAGGGCGTCGAGCTCGCCAAGTTCGACAAGTACTACGACCCCACGAGGCCCAAGCTGGACCGCGTGACGATCACCCCCATCTCCGAACCGGAACCGCTCGCGGCCGCCATCGAGGCGGGCGACATCCAGCTCATCGGTGGGAACCCGCCCGCGGCCGAGCTCATCGATCGCTTCGTCGCCAACAAGGACCTCGTCGTCAGCCAGATCCCCGGGCCGGGCTTCCAGTCGGTATGGATCAACCCCTGGCGCGACCCGTTCAAGGTCACCGACTTCAACCCGCCGTTCTCCGAGCTCGTCAAGGAGAAGGGCTTCATGGTGCGTCTGGCCATCGCCAAGGCGCTCGACCGCGCCGACTACATCAAGCGCGCGCAGTTCGGCCGCGGCGTGCCCGCCTTCGGCAGCATCAACCCCGCCATGCGCTACTACTACGACGATGCCATCGACTCCACCAGCGAGCAGCGTTTCGACCTCGCAGCCGCGCAGAAGCTGCTGGCCGACGCCGGCTTCCCCGGCGGCAGGGGCTTCCGCACGCTCAAGCTGACGACCACGGCGGCGGGCAAGCGCGAGTCGCTGATCATCGCTGACATCCTCAAGCGCAACCTCGGCATCAACGTCGAGCTCGACATCCAGGACTTCTCGGTGCTGATCCAGCACTTCGACGCCAACGACTACGACATCCTGCGCGTCGGCTCGGGCGGCGACTACGACCCGGACGACGGGCTGGTCGACTGGATGATGACCACCTCGAAGTTCAACGGCCCCGACCGCGACAAGGCCACGCAGGCGTTCGGCTACTTCTCGGACAAGGAGGTCGACAAG
>CAYOXR010000268.1:0-1756 GCA_964407955.1 uncultured bacterium
CGGACGACTCGTGGGCCTGGCCGCGGGCGGTGCGGCGAGGCCGACTCGCCCGCCACGCTCAGGGCGTGAAGTGCATCTCGATGGCGGGCTGCTGTAGCGCCGGCCCGGCCGCGGCCCCAGCCCCGGTCTCGGGTGTGGCCACCAGCTCGAAGCGCTTGCGGAAGCGCTCCACGGCGTAGACGAGCACGCCCCGGCGCTCCGCTCGCGGCGCCAGCGTCCCGCTCGCCAGCGGCGTCTCGTGCGTGATCAGCTCGGCCTCGGGCGGCGACAGCGGCTCCCTGTAGTACGAAACGGGGTCCAGCGATACCAGCAGCAGCCGCACGTCCTGGCCGGCGCCGAGGTAGCTGAGGGGCAGCGGGCGCGTGCCCTGGTTACGGACGCTCACGTCGAGGACCAGGTAGTCCACCAGCGGCCCGGGACGGGCTCGGAAGGTGAGATGCAGGCCGGGCGGCAGGCTGCTCTGTGCGATCCAGCGCGCGCCGTGAAGCGTCAGGCCGTAGTCGCCAGACACCAGCGGGCCCGGCGCCCTGCCCGTGACCACACCGGCCGGCATCGCCACCGGTGGCACTGCGACCCTGGGGTGGTGCAGCACCCGGTAGCCGACCCACAGCAGCACCATCGCGCCACCCAGGATGAGCAGGTTCAGGGCGAACAGCCTGAGCGTGCGGCGGGCGGGAGACGGTGAGACGGTGCGCTCGGGTCGCGCCATGCGCGTTCCAATCTCGCAGACCGGCAGCGACGGCCGCGGGCCCGTGGGCGCCGCCGGAGCTGTCTGGGACCACCATCATAGCGCCGCGCCGTCCCCGCCGAAGGCGCCGAACGGCCGCGGCCAGCTCGGCGGGAGCGCGCCTGTCGGCGTGCGGGGCACGCGTCACCGCGGCTTCGTGCTAGCGTCCAGCTGGCACAGGCCGGGTTGCCGGGCTGGCTCGAGAGGATATCGCCATGACGCATTCCGGCCACAGGATCAAGGCCTCGTCCTTCGACACCGCCGGCATCACCGCCGCCGCACAGGTGCATTGGAACCTGACCACGGCCGAGCTCTACACCGCTGCGTTGCGGCGCGGTGAGGCGGAGCTGGCGCACCTTGGCCCGCTCGTGGTCGACACGGGCCGCTACACCGGCCGCTCGCCCAAGGACAAGTACATCGTGCGCGACGCCACCCCGCGCGACACGGTGGCGTGGGGCGATATCAACCAGCCCATGGAGCCCGCCCACTTCGAGGCCCTCAGGGAGGCGACGCTCGCCGCCACCGAGGGGCTCGAGCTCTTCGTGGCGGACGTGTTCGTGGGCTCCCAGCCGGAGTACCGGGTGCCCGTCCGGGTGATCACCGAGTACGCCTGGCACAGCCTGTTCGTGCGCAACCTGTTCGTGCGTCCGACGCTGCGCGCTCACGAGCGCTTCGAGCCGGTCTACACCATCCTCGACCTGCCCAGCCTGAAGGCGGACCCCGCCACCATGGGCACGCGCGGGGAGACCGTGATCGCCATGAACCTGACGGACAAGCTCGTCATCGTCGGCTCCACCGAGTACGCCGGCGAGATCAAGAAGGCGGCGTTCACGATGATGAACTTCGAGCTGCCCGAGCGCTACGTGCTGCCCATGCACTGCTCGGCGAACGTGGGACCGGACAACGAGGTCGCACTGTTCTTCGGCCTGTCCGGCACCGGCAAGACCACGCTCTCGGCCACCAGCGAGCGCACCCTCATCGGCGACGACGAGCACGGCTGGGCCGACAGCGGCGTGTTCAACTTCGAGG
>CAYOXR010000269.1:0-2161 GCA_964407955.1 uncultured bacterium
TCACCGCCTGCATGTACTCGCGCGTCTCATAGGAGTCGATGTCGCGGTACAGGTTGTTCATGTTGCCGTCGACGCTGGGGCTGGCCAGCAACTGCCCGATGTAACCCTGGCCCCGGTTGTACGACGACACGGCCAGCTCGAGGCTGCCGTCGAACTGCCGCTTGAGGTAGCCGAGGTAGTAGGTGCCGTAGCGGATGTTGGCCTCGGGATCGAAGGGGTCGGCCGGCTGGCCGTCTCCCTGAAGCTGGCCCAGCCAGTCCCAGGTCGGCTTGGTGACCTGCATCAGGCCGATGGCGTCCGAGCGTGACACGGCCACGGGGCTGAACGCCGACTCCTTGCGCATGACCGACCACACCAGGACGGGCGACACGCCCGCCGCCGCCGCCCGCCGCTCCACGGTAGCGGCGTAGGCCGTCGGGTAGGCGATCCGCCACACCTGCAGCGAGCGGCTGCCGCGCCTTATCAGCAGCCTTGCGGCGTACACGCTCTGGCGGTACTCGCCCAGGCTCTGAAGCATCTGAGCTACGTGCACCACGGCCGGCTCCGCACTGGCGGCGGGCGGCACAGGGGCGTCGGTGGTCGCGCCGAGCGCGCGCAGCTCGAACAGGAGCTCGCCGACGGCCGCCGACGGGTCGTGGACGGCGACCAGCGCCTCGGCGAGGCGCAGGGTGTCGGAGAAGGCCTGCGCCTGGGCGCGCGGCAGGCCGGCGGCGGCCGCCTCCACCGCCGACTGGACGTCGGTCAACGGGTTGCCGAGCCCGGTGGCGCCGCTGCGTGCGGCTGCCACCCGGCCGCTCGGCACCGCGGCCGGCGCCGGCCTGGGCACGTCGAGCAGCCTGCCGAGCTTGAGCGCGAAGAAGCTGTCGGCCGGGATCAGGCCCTTGGCGGTGCCGGCGGTGGCCGTCATGCCGAGTCGCTCGGCGAGGACGTAGGCGCGGTAGGCGGCGTCGTCGGCGTAGCTGGACCCGCCGCGGGCGATGCTCAGGTAGATGGGGATGGCGTCGGCGTAGCGCTGCTTGGCTTCCAGCATGCCCGTGGCCCGCCACATGTCGTCGGCGCGGCCCGTTCGCAGCAGCAGCCTCACGGCGGTGTCCACGTCGCCGTGCTTGTTGGCGATGAGCGCACGGCCGTACAGGGCGCTGGCGCCGGTGAGGCGCTGGAACAGGGCGTCGGCCTCGTCGTAGCGGCCCAGGTAGAACAGGGTCCAGGCGAGGCCGGTGCGGGCGTCGAGGTTGCTCGGCTCCGCCGCGACCCACTGCCGGTAGGCGGGCAGCGCCTTGGCGTAGTTGTCGAGGTCGAGCTGGGCCTCTGCCTCGACCGGCGGATCGGACAGGCCGCGCAGCGCCGCCAGCGCCTGCTGGTACATGCGCGCGTCCAGAAGGTCGCGGGCCAGCTGCCGGCGGTCGTTGACGAGGCGCTCGAGCCCGGCCGCAGCGCCGGCGAGCGGCAGCGCGGCCTTGTAGTAGGCGATCGCCTCGGCGGTGACCCCTGCCGCCTCCGCGGTCTGCGCCGCTTCCAGGTGCAGCGCGTGACTCTCGTCGCGGGCCAGCGGATCGTGGATGCGCAGCGCCAGGGCGCGGCGATAGTAGCTCAGGCGCGTGACCGCGTCGATGGTCTTCCAGCGCGCCAGCTCGAGCGAGGCGCGGTAGGCGAGGTATCCGTCCGTGCCCGCCGCGAGCTTCTGCAGCGCCAGGGCGTCGCCGCTCCTCACGGCATCGCGGAAGCTCGCGAAGGGCCGCAGCGGCGCGGCGGCGTAGGGATCGTAGACGGCGATCTGCTGGGCGTCCGCCGCCGGCAGCTGGCCGCGCAGTCCGACGCCGCCCAGAAGGAGCCCGCCCGCCGCCAGGAACGACACGAGGAGTAGGCGGCACGGCGGCATGGAACGAGTCTAAGGCGGGGTTCGCTGCGGCGCTGCGAGGTCGTTCAAACGTGGCCGGAGTTCTCGAGGACGGTCCCGGACAGGGCCGGGAAAGTGCCCGGCTCGGACCGGCAATTGAGCCACTTACACTCACGTATTTTGCGGCGCCCGCTAAAGCTATGGTAGGGTGCCTATTGGTCAGTTAGACCCAGCTGCCAAGTTTGACCGTACATCCTTTCGGCAGACGCATCTGTCCGTTCCACGTGCTCGTCACGCAGGGAGGTAACCGTGAAGAGACTGACC